>JBGUBD010000008.1 GCA_041821185.1 Phycisphaerales bacterium AB-hyl4
CAATGGCTCCGTTGCACATCGACCGGCACGCCATGCGTGACCATGTCGTACACCGGCGAGCGCGCCTGCGCCATCTGCACCAGTTCATCGAGCTGCTCCGGCGTGGCGGCGGGGGCCTTGATGTCGAAGCGGACGCGGATCTGCTGGTAGCCGTTGCGGATGTTCGAGTTCAGGCCGAGGAATCCGCGGATGTCCAGGTCGCCGTCGAGGTGGGCTTCGACCTGCTCCAACTCGATGCCCTGCGCCGCGGCATGGACGATCATGCTCGTGGTCAGGCAGCTCGCCAGCGCGGCGAGAAGGTACTCGACCGGGTTGGGGCCGTGATTTTCACCGAGCAGGACGGGCGGTTCGTCGGCGTCGTACGTCCAGCCGTCGATGGCGGCACGGCTGCTGTCTTCTTCGCCGGCGAGGGAGAAGTCCTTGATGCGGGTCTGGTTGTGTCCGCCGTCGATCCATTGATTGCGGGCGCGGAAGACGAAGTGCGACGCTTCGTCATCGCTTTGCCTGAGCATGTCGAGGGTGGCGTGAAGCTGATTGAGGTTGACGCCGTTGAGGGTGTGCCTGGTGGGTGTGGGGTCTGCGGTGGGTGTGGGGTCTGCGGACATGGTGGCCTTCTTGCCGGCCCGTCGTCACCAGAGCCCTGCGGCGGGCATTAGCATGGTTGTGTGAAGCATCGCATTGACGACCGATCGAGCCGTAGACCGCGAGGTCTGGTGTCGAGGCTCATGTCGAGCGGGCGGTCAGGCCGTCCCGTTACGCGCGGGGCGTATCTTCGCCGGCCTAAATGCATGCCTATCAATATGTTCCCGCAGGCCATCGGCAATGCAATCAGGGAATCGCTGAAAAATGGGCAACACTTGCCTCAACTCGAAACTTGAAACTCGAAACACCGCCCCTCCGCCGGTCAATTTGGCAGTCTCCCATCACTCCAACCGCCCGATGGCAGGCTTGTATGCCCGAAAACGGCCCTCATTCGGCTGGAAGCGTGGCATCGCGTTTGCAAAACCTAGAGCGGGCGCACCGCGCCTGTGCAGCCATTTGGGCCGCAGCAGACATAACACGATTCAGCAGGACCGCCAAAAGGAAGCGAGGTAGCCATCATGGCCAAAACCATCGGCATCGATCTGGGCACCACCAACTCCGTGGTCGCCGTCATGGAAGCGGGTCAGCCCAAAGTGCTGATCAACGCCTCCGGCAACCGCGTCACCCCGTCCATCGTCGCCTTCACCGACAAGGACGAACGCCTCGTCGGCCAGCCGGCGAAGCATCAGCAGGTGACCAACCCCAAGAACACCGTCTTCTCCATCAAACGCTTCATGGGCCGACGCCACAAGGAAGTCCACGCCGAGGAGAAGAACGTCCCCTACGAAGTCACCGGCGGTGAAGAGGAACTCGTGCGCGTCAAGGTCCGCAACAAGGACTACACGCCCCAGGAAGTCAGCGCCATGATCCTCGGCGACCTCAAGAAAACCGCCGAAGAATACCTCGGCGACAAGGTCGACAAGGCTGTCATCACCGTGCCCGCCTACTTCAACGACTCCCAACGCCAAGCCACCAAGGAAGCCGGCGAAATCGCGGGCCTCAAGGTCGAACGCATCATCAACGAGCCCACCGCGGCAGCGCTCGCCTACGGCCTGGACAAAAAGGCCAACGAAAAAGTCGCCGTGTTCGACCTCGGCGGCGGTACGTTCGATATCTCCATCCTCGACATCGGCGACGGCGTGTTCGAAGTGCTCTCGACCAACGGCGACGGACACCTCGGCGGCGACGACTGGGACCAGCGCCTCATCGACTACCTCGCGGACGAATTCAAAAAGCAGGAAGGCATCGACCTCCGCAAGGACGCCATGGCGTTGCAGCGACTTAAGGAAGCCGCTGAAAAAGCCAAGATGGAGCTGTCCACCGCGCAGGAAACCAGCGTCAACCTGCCGTTCATCACCGCAACGCAGGAAGGCCCGAAGCACCTGCAGATCAGCCTCACCCGCGCGAAGTTCGAGCAGGTCTGCTCCGAGTTGTTCGACCGCATCCGCGAGCCGGTGACCAAGGCCATGACCGACGCCGGCCTCAAGGCAGGCGATATCGACGAAGTCGTGCTCGTCGGCGGCTCGACGCGCATGCCCAAGGTGCAGGCCATCGTCAAAGAGCTGTTCGGCAAAGAACCGAACAAGAGCATCAACCCCGACGAAGTGGTCGCCATCGGTGCTGCCATCCAGGGCGGCGTCCTCGAAGGCGACGTCAAAGACGTGCTGCTGCTCGACGTCACCCCGCTGAGCCTCGGCATCGAAACGCTCGGCGGCGTGATGACCAAGCTCATCGAACGCAACACCACCATCCCCACCGAGAAAAGCGAAGTCTTCTCCACCGCGGCGGACAACCAGTCCGAGGTGACCATCCACGTGCTCCAGGGCGAGCGCGACATGGCGGAAGGCAATCGCACGCTCGGCCGATTCAACCTCGCCGGCATCGCCCCCGCCCCGCGCGGCATGCCGCAGATTGAAGTGAAGTTCAAGATCGACGCGAACGGCATCCTCAACGTCTCCGCCACCGACAAGGCGACCAACAAGGAGCAGTCGATCGAAATCAAAGGCTCGACCGGCCTCAGCGAAGAAGAGGTCGAGCGGATGAAGAAAGACGCCGAGGCCCACGCCGACGAAGACAAGCAGAAGCGCGAACTGATCGACACCCGCAACCAGGCGGAGAACCTCGTCTATCAGATCCGCAAGCAGCTTGAAGAGCACGGCGAGAAGGTTGACGCCGACGTCCGCGGCCGTATCGAGTCCGCCCTGTCCAGCGTCGAAGACAAGGTCAAGGGCGACGACGTCGACGCCATCAAGAAAGCCCTCGAAGAGCTCAACAAGGAAGCCCAGGAACTCGGCAAAGCCGTCTACGAAAAGTCCGGCCAGCAGCCCGGCGCTGAAGGTGAGCAACCCAGCGAAGGCGACGCCGGCAAGAAGCCCGACGAAGACGTCATCGACGCCGAGTACGAAGTCAAAGACTGATCAAACCCCGGCCCCCGGGTACCCCCCGGCACCCCCGGCACGCCCGGCAGTCGCTGACAAGCCCGGCAGGTCGCCGGTTTTCATAGATCAACCGCCCCACCCAGTCGCATGGGTGGGGCGGTTTTTTTTATGGGCATGCATCGACACGACGAACACCGCATGCGCCTCGCTCCGCGCCAGCGGACCCGCCGCGGGCGACCAGCACAATTGCATGCAGAGCAGCCCAGGCAAAAAGGGTTGACATACACGACCCGTCAAGTCATCATATATTTGGAACATTTATTCAGGATATCTGAACTTGTCAAATGGCACTCTACAATCGCTCGACCGGGGTCTGCTCGTGCTTGAACTACTGTCGCAAGCGGAGAATGGCCTGTCGTTGCAGGAGTTATGTGACCGACTGACTATGAAGCCGCCGACGATGCACAACCTGCTGCGGACGCTGGCGACGCGGGGCTACGTGGACAAGACGCGTCGGCCGGTGCGTTATCGCCTCGGCTCGGGGCCGCAGGCGCTGGTGCAGCGGCAGTCGCGTCGCGGGCTGCTCAGGCGGGTGGAGGCGATGCTGCCGAGGCTCGTGCAGGCGCTGCCGATGGTCGACCAGGTGCAGTACGCCGAGGCGGTGGGTGGCGAAGTGCTCACCGTGCTTCGCGTGGACCGTGTGCAGCCGGAGCGGATGCAGCGGCCGCACAGCACGCTGTCAGCCTATGGCAGCGCGTCGGGGCTGGTGTTCCATGCCTACTGGCCGGCCGAGCAGCGCGACGCGCACCGTCGGCGGTATCCGTTTGAGGAGTCCGCCAACGCCTTGTGGCCGAGCGTGTCGGCGTTGGACGCGTACCTTGCGCAGGTGCGGCAGCTTGGCTACGCCGTGCCGCCGAGTTCGAGTCGGAGCTGGCGGATGGCGGCCCCGGTGTTCGGCGCGGACGGCCAGCTCGCCGGCGCGCTGGGCGCGTACCGCAGCGCCGACATCGCACCGACCGACGAAGCCGAGCAGACATGCATCGACACCATCACAACCAGCGCCGCCGAGTTGACTCAATCCACCGAACAAACCTGACGAATCCTCTACCCAGGAGTTGAAACCCCATGACCACGACGACCGCCCCGACAGCCGCTTCCGCGGACGCCGCGGACAGCGGCAAGCAGTTGAGCCTCATCGACTGCGACGTCCACAACGCATTCAGCAGCCCCGACGAGATCGCCCGCTACTTGCCGAAGTACTTCCGTCAGCGCGGGCTTTCCCTGCCCGGCCGAGCGGGTTTCAGCAGCCCGCTGGGCGTCGCTCGCGCCGATGCCGTGCCGGACGAAGGCGGCAAGCCCGGCTCGTCGATCGCGAAGATGCGCGAGCAGTTGATCGACGCGTACAACATGGACTACGTGATTCTCACCGGCGGCGGGATTCTCTCCTGCGGCGTGCATGCCGAGGCCGACTACGGCGCCGCCGTCGCCCGCGCGTATAACGAGTGGTTCGCCGAGAAATGGCTCGACGCAGACCCGCGCATGCTCGGCTCGCTGCTCGTCGCGCCGAACAACCCCGCCGAAGCCGTGAAAGAGATCCGACGCATCGGCGGACACGAACGCCTCGTGCAGGTCATCATGACCAGCGCGACGCGCACCGCGCTGGGCGACCGCTTCTACTGGCCGATCTACGAAGCCGCCTGCGAGATGGGCATGCCCGTCGCGGTGCACCCCGGCGCGGAGTCGACGGGCATCGCCAACACGTTCGCCCCCGGTTTCCCCGCCAGCTATTTCGAGTGGCATTCCAACCTCAGCCAGAACTACATGGGCCAAGTCAGCAGCCTCATCAGCCGCGGCGTGTTCTGTGAGTTTCCCCAGCTCAAGTTCGTCTGCATCGAAGGCGGCATCGGTTGGGCGCCGCACCTGATGTGGCGGCTGGACAAAAACTGGAAGTCCCTCCGCGCCACCACCCCCTGGCTCACCCGGCCGCCGAGCGAATACCTCGTCGAGCACATCCGCTTCACCACGCAGCCGATCGAAGAGCCGGAGAAGAAAGACCACCTGCTGCAGATACTCGACATGGTGCACGCGGAGAAGACTGTCATGTTCTCCAGCGACTACCCGCACTGGGACAACGACTGCCCCGTGCATGGCTTGCCCAAGCTGCCCGAGCCCCTGAAGCAGCGCATCATGTGGCAAAACGCCGCAGAGCTCTACAACCTCAAGCCACGGTGACCCCGCCAACCCCAAACCACTAACCCGAAACCAAGCCATGCCACAAACCACGCAACGTCACACCGTCTGCCGTGCAAGCGAATTGCCGCCAGGCGAGCGAAAGATCGTTGAAATCAACGGCCGATCCATCGGCGTGTTCAACGTGCACGGCAACTACCACGCGCTGCGGAACATCTGCCCGCATCAGATGGCCCCGCTATGCCAGGGCAAAGTCACCGGCACGACATTACCCTCCAAGCCCAACGAATATCAGTGGGACCGCGAAGGCGAAATCGTCCGCTGCCCATGGCACGGCTGGGAGTTTGACATCCTCACCGGCAAGAGCGTGTTCAACCCGCACAAACTGCGCGTGAAAACGTACAAGGTCACCATCGAACAGGACGACGCCCAGGCCCGCAGCGGCGCGTGCCCCGCCAGCGAAAGTGGCGAAGACCCCAGCGTCGAAACCTTCCCCGTCAGCGTCGAAGACGGCCTGGTCGTGCTGCACGTATAAGCTCGACATCAATACGAGCGCGCAAGATAAAGCCCACGGATGGCCATCCGTGGGCTTTGTTCTTTATACGTAAAACCGATCAGCTCATGAGGCCGCGCTTCTCGCGTTCGCGAGCGACCTCGATGCAATACTTGGCCCAGGGCTTGATTTCCAGGCGTGGCTTGCCGATGGGCTGTCCCGAGGCGACACAGACGCCGTAGTAGCCTTCGCTCATGCGCTCGAGGGCGTCGTCGATCTCGTGGAGGATCTTTCGCTCGGTCTCGGCCAGGCCGAGCGCGAACTCCTGCTCGTAGCTGTCCGTGCCGACGTCGGCCATGTGTTCGTAGCTGATGCCGCCGCCGCCGTTGCGGGCGTCGCTTTGCAGCGACTCCACGTCGCCGATGAGCTCACCGCGTTTTTCCAGCAGCAACTGACGGAAGAACGTGAGTTCCTTCTTGGTCAGCCCGGTTTTGATTTTGCGCAGTTCCTCGCGGGACAGGTCCCTGTTGTCGGCCGCGTCGTACTGCACATGACTCCGGCCGTTCGCTTCCTTGCCCATAACTTCCTTCCCTGCCTTCGCGCCTGCCTTGGCGCGTTTGGTGTCAGCCTTTTTCGTCCGCCCGGTGCTGGACGAACTGGCTGCCGTACTTTGGGGGGTTGACTTCGCTTTGGCGGACTTACTGCCGCTGGACTTCACCGCCCGGTCGGTGGTCCGTGTGGTGGTCTTGGCGGCGCTTTTTTTCCGCGCCGGCCGCTTGGCAGATTTTTTAGTCACCTTCCCGGCCGGAGTCGACTTTTTCTTGACGACTTTTGACTTGGATGCTTTTGACTTGGACGCTTTCGCCTTTGAGGACGTAGTCGCCTTGCTCTGCCGGGTTTGGGTCGTTTTTTTCTTGGACGTCTTCTTTCGGGCCACGTGCGGCGTCTCCACTCACAAGGATCCCGAGAAGCCAGCCGAGCAATCGGCTCGACCTCTCAATCCCGACCGTCTGACGCGACCCCGGACCCCGAAAATACGCAAGGCCCGGCGGGAGCGATCCCGATCGGAACGCGGGAGTTTATCGTGCTCCATTACGCTCGGCAAGCACAAAGGTTCATTCGACCATCTAACTTCGAAGGTTGAGCACCCCTCCTGACACACTTATCGGACGACAGCCCCCCGATTCCGCGCAGCATACCGCCGCCACCTGCAAATACGCCTTAACGCAGGGTTTTGAATGCGTTTATGGTCACTTGAATTACGCGTCAGTCGCCATGTTTCTGACGCAGTCGGCCGCTCAGACGCAGCAGCAGATGCACCCGCTCAAATTGATCGAGCCAGTCCTGCATCGTCGCGGCGAGTTCGTCGCGGTCCACCGGTGCGCCGGGCAGCGGACAAGCGCCGCCAAGCTGCTTGGCAGCAAGTGCTCGATAGCGATTCAGCGTCCGGTCGCCGAACCAGCCCACCGGCTCGTAGTCCTCGGCACAGAAGACCAGCACCGGCACGCGATGGCCGGCGTTGATCATCACCTGCTCCTGCAGGTCCATGTGCTCGTCACGGTCGAGCCAGCGGAGGTCGATGGCGTCGCTGGCCTCGGCGATCTTCTGGATCAGAGGCCCCTGCTGCACGCAGTCGCCACACCAGATGCCCGAAAGCCCGAGCACCTTGATCTCACGCTCGAACGAGCCCAGCAGCTTCAGCTGAGCGTCGGTGAGGGTGGCCTGCTCGTAGATCCGCTGCCAGTTGTCACGCTGCGCGGCAGTGCCGGCGGCGAGGTACGCCTCGTAGCTCAGGCCCGCTTCGTGCTTCTGTTGCAGGTACGCGGCGCTGGTCAGGTCAGCGGAGCCCTGTTCAATGTTGCCTTGGGTCATGTCGCCTCCAATGCGATCCGTGTTGGGCCCTTGCGGGGCGACCCGCTGAACAGCGCAACGAACGGAACTATTCCTTCTTTCCCAGCATGCCGGTCTGCCGGGCGTAGTCGAAGACGCCGCCTGCGTCGACGATGGGCTTGACGTCGCCGAGCGGCTTGAGCTCGTACGTCTTGCCGTTGGTCTTGTTGGTCAGCTTTGCGTTGTCGATGTCGACTTCGACCTCGTCGCCGGTGCTGATTTCCTCGATAAGGCGCTGCGTGGTTTCGCAGGGCAGCAGGTAGCCGCCGTTGACGCAGTTTCGGAAGAAGATGCGTGCGTAGAACTCGGCGACGACGACGCGAGCGCCGGCCTCGGCGATGGCGAGCGGCGCGTGTTCGCGCGACGAGCCGCAGCCGAAGTTCTTGCCACCGATCACGACGGTGTACTCGGTCTTGAACTCGCCTTCGGGGACGAACTTCATGCCACCCTTGGGCAGGCCGCACTTGGTCTCGGGCACGCCGACCATGGCGTACATGCCGAAGTACTTGCGTTCCTCCGGGTCGGAGGGGTTGTAGGCCAAGTACTCGGCGGGGATGATCTGGTCGGTGTCGATATCGTCGCCGAGGACGAAGGCCTTGCCGGTGATGATTTCGCTGGCCATGGTGCTGGTTCCAGGGGATCGGGGAAAAACGACATTCTAGCAGACGCCCACGGCGTGACGCCGTGGGCTTCGGGTGAAACGCACGTTTTACGTCTCGCTGGCGGTTTCCCAGGTGTGACGCTCGTCCGTGGCATGCGCGTCACGGGCTTCCATCATGCCCTCGCGCAACAGCTCAAGGTGCTTGCCGAGGTGGTGGGCGAGCACCTGTTTGTGCGTGTCGGGGTGTGCTTTGAGGACGCGGAGCATCTCGGCCTTGAGGTAGTCGTCGGTCAGCACGGAGCCGAAGGTCACGTGCAGGATCTGTCGGCCGTCGTTCTCATCCAGGTAAATCCGCTCCAGCGACGCCGCGTCCGCGACCGCCGCGGGCACGGGCACTTTGTCCGGGTCGGCGGAGATGTGGTAGGTCGCCTTGTCTACTGCGAATCGGCCGCGCGAGAAGTCGATGATTCGGCGGAACAGATCGGGCTCATGCCTCGCCACCGCCCGCAACGCTTCGAGATAGCTCGTGCCGGCCGTCTTCACGTGGAATCGCCCACGCGTGATCCGGGCGAACGAGCGATACACCGACAACTTGTCCGAGCCCGAGTGCAGGCTCAGCTTATACGGGCCAAGGTGCTCAGCGATCGCGACGTGCTCGGCGAGCGAAGCTTCGAAGAGCTTGATGTCGCCCTTGAAGTCGATGCCCTTCTCGAAGTCACCCACGTAGCGCGGCGCGAGGCTGACGAGCTTGCTCGGGTCGGGCAGGTTTTCGCGGCACTGGTCGGCGATGATGTAATGCTCGGCAACCGTGGTCGGCTGAGCGGTTTCGTCGACGCTGAGCTCGATTTCATAGTCAGCGCCGCGCTCCGTCATGACCTTGTGGATATAGCTGGCGAGCTTGATGGTATGCGTGATCGCGCGGCCGTACTTCACGGCGGCACGCTTGAGCGTCGTGTCGTCGAAATGGATCTCCGGCCCGTCGGGGACCTGGATCGTCTGCCCCTTGTAACGGTCAAGCCAGGCGACTTCGCCCTTGACGGCGGCAAAGCGCTGGTCGAGGGTGGCGGCGTCGTAGTCGTCGGCCTGCTCGTCGACGTCGTCGGAGGGGTCGATGGTGAAGAAGACGAAGCCGGCGGCGGCGGTGTAGTCGACGTCTTTTTCAGTCTTGAGGTGGTCGGCGTCGGAGCCCCATTCGCCGGTGTAGCCGACGGCTTTGAGGTCATTGATGGCGGCGTTCATGACGTCGTCGGGCGTGCGGTTGGTCCGCTGCATTTCGCGGATGGACTGCTGTGCGAAGATGCCGCGGATGGGCCCCGCCTGCTGTCGGCAGGCCTCGAAGTGGCCGGGCGTCGCGAGGCCGAGGCGGTCGCCGAAGCCGAAGGTGGGTTTGAGGCCGAGCGGTTTGGATTGCTGCGTACCGGACATAAGAGAGCTGCCCTTTCTGGTCGGTTGGTGAGGCTGAATCAAGCTTCGCAACGTAGCTGGCAAGGCTGGCGGCGTCAAAGCCGCGGGTGGCGGGGCGAGAGGGGGCGCGTGTGGCCCTGCCGGGCTTTTCTAACGGCCGACGGGGTCATACACTGATGGCTATGACGCATGGAACGCGAATGATGGGCCGGTGGTGCATGGTGGCGGTGTTGGCTTGGCCGACGTCGATGGCTTTGGCGCAGGGGCTGTTGGAGCCGGTGCCGCCAGCAGAGGATGCCCCGGCTGCGGACGTGCCGGCCGACGTGCCACCCGATGCTGCCGACGTGCCGGTTGAGGACATGCCGCCCTCGGCGGTTGCTGAAGAGGCGGCGGAGCGGGCGGCCGCGGCGGTGGCGGACGATCCGGGCGACCGCACGAGGCACACAATGGACGGCATGATCGGCCAGGTCAACGGCCGACCGATCTACGCCCGGCGGGTGCTCGAACCGGTGCGCGACCAGCTTACCGCGATGAGCCGACAGCTCTCGCGCAACGAGTTCCGCCAGGACGCCGCGCGGTTGATCGCCGGCCAGCTCGACCAGATCGTCACCGACGCGCTGGTGCTCGGCGCTGCCGAGCGCGACCTGACCGAGCAGGAGCGCATGGGCCTTCGCCACATGGTCCGCCAGCGTCGCGAGCAGTTGCTTCGCCAACACGGGCAAGGCTCGCTGGCTGTGGCCGAGCGTCAGCTTCAAGATACGACCGGCATGGGGCTGGATGACACGCTGGAGGCGTATCGACAAGAAGTAATCGTGCAGCGTTACCTGCACCGTCGGCTGTTTCCACAGATCAACGTCACCCGCCGTGACATTCGGCGGTACTACCAGGATCGCTACGAGCAGTTCAACCCGCAGGGCGAGCGGATGATCGAGCTGATCCGCACCGGCGAGGCCGACGAGTCTCAGCGGATCGCCGACGCCTTGGCCGAAGGCGTTCTCTTCGCGGACGCGAGCGACGAAGTACGCCAACTCGCGGCACCGGGCGAAGCGCCGCTGGCGCATGACGCGTTGAACGAAGCGCTCGCCGAGCTGGCGCAAGGCGAGCACGCCGGGCCGATCGAGGCGGGCGACGCGTATTGGTTCATTCGCGTGGCCGAGGTCGATCAGCAGGGCGCCCGCTCGCTGCGCGACGCGCAGTTGGAGATTGAGAATCTGCTGCGTGGCCAACAGTTCCGCACGCTGTCGGAGCAGTATCGTCGCGACCTGTTCGCGGAGGGCAGCTACAACCCGATCGACGAGATGACCGCGTCGCTGCTTGAGATCGCGATGAGCCGATACGCTCCGAGCGAATGACGCCACGCCACGCCGGGGGCGCACCATCATGCACCGGGTACTACAGAACTGGCTCGCCGGGCTCGGCTGGCTCTGCGGGGGCAACCCTCAGCTATCGCTCGGCCGACGCGGCGAACGCGCCGCGGCGAAGCATCTCAAACGCGTCGGCTACCGCGTGGTGGCACGCAACCTGCGCTGCAAAGTGGGTGAGATCGACCTGCTGGCCGAAGCGCCGGACGGGCGCACCGTGGTGGTGGTCGAAGTGAAAGCCGGGCGTGGCGGTGCGCTGCCGCCGGAGATCCGCGTCGGCGCAGCGAAGCAGCGAAAGCTCACGCAACTGGCGGTGCGACTCATTCGGCGGTATCGGCTGCACGATCGGCCGATGCGTTTCGATGTGGTCGGCGTCGACCTGCCGGATCGCGGCAAGCCGACGATTCGCCATCATGTCGGAGCGTTTGAATCGCGCGTGTGAGTGGGGGCTGAAGCCCACAACGTCACGTTGTGGGCTTCGGGTGAGTTGCACTTGAACTGCCACCTGCCGACACTTGGCGCACCATGAAGTACCGACTCATCGGCATCGATCTCGACGGCACACTGCTGGACCCCGGCGGTCAGGTCAGCGACGAGAACCGCCGCGCCATCGCCGCCGCCCGCGACGCCGGGGCGATCGTCGTCCCCTGCACCGGCCGGGGCTGGTGCGAGGCCCGCTCGCTGCTGACCGGCATACCGGAACTGGAACTGGGCGTTTTCATCACCGGCGCGTCAATCGTCCGCCTCGACACGGGCGAAAGCCTCGACTTTGCCGTCATCGAACCCCACCTCGTTCACGAACTGGTGCAAAGCCTCTACCACGAGCCGGAGTCGGTGCTCGTCTACCGCGAAGCCGACCTGGCCGGGCATGACTACCTCATCACCGGCGCCGGCTCGCTGACGCCGACGACGCAATGGTGGTTCGAGGTGGGCGAGATGACCGTCCACTTCCAGCAGAACGTCACCGTGGACGACCTGCACCACAGCCTCCGCGTGGGCCTCGCCGCCGAGGGGCGTCGGCTACCCGAGCTTGAGCAGCGACTGCGCGCGGCGTTCGGCGACCGGGTGTTCATGCACCACTTCGCGGCGGTGCAGAAGCCCGACCCGGACGAGACGGTGCACATCCTGGAGATCTTCGCCCGCGGCGTCGACAAGTGGCGCGGCCTGTCGTGGATCGCCGACCAGTACGGCATCGCCCCGCACGAAGTGGCCGCGATCGGCGACGAGATCAACGACCTGTCCATGCTCGAAGCCGCCGGCTGCGGCGTCGCGATGGGCAACGCCATCGCCCCCGCCAAGGCCGCCGCCAACCGCGTCACCGCCACCAACGCCGAGCACGGCGTCGCCGAGGCCATTCAGCGGATGATCGACGGAACATGGTGAGTACTGGGATTTCGAATTTCGAATTTCGGATTTCGGATTTGGGATCGCGGCTTCACTGGCGTGTGATCACTGATAGCAATTTTTAACAAATCCCAAATCCGAAATCCGAAATTCGAAATCCCCACGCCCCCGCCGACTCCGGTATCATCTTCCCTCATGGACACTGAGCTTCAGCAGGAAACCATCCCCGTCCCCATCCGTCGGCTGCCGGGCGCCGAGGACGTGGCCCTGCCGAGCTACCAGTCGGCTCACGCGGCCGGCATGGACCTGCACGCCGCCGTGCCCGCCGAGCAACCCGTTGCAATCAAACCGGGCCAGATTGCGTTGATCCCCTGTGGATTCGCCATGGCGGTTCCGGTAGGCTATGAGGCCCAGATCCGCCCACGATCGGGCCTGGCGGTCAAGCATGGCCTGTCCATGCCCAATACGCCGGGGACGATCGATTCAGATTATCGTGGCGAGGTGAAAGTGCCGATAATCAACCATGGCTCCGAGCCGGTGCAGATCACACGGCATATGCGCATCGCCCAGATGCTCATCAAGCCGGTCCCCCGCACCGCATGGCTCGAAGTCGACGAGCTGCCCGAGACCGATCGCGGCGAAGGCGGCTTTGGACACACGGGGCGATAGAAATCGCTAAGCGATGATTTCTAATTGCGGATTGAAAGAAACGGGCGGCGCTGGTCGATAAGAAGATCAGCCGTTTCAATCATCAATCAGGAATCAGAAATTAGCGATTCTTGAACGTGGCCGAGGGGTCGGGTACCACGTGATAACGTGACGGACGCACTTGGGGGCATCGTGAGGTTCTTTATCGATGCGCACAGTTTCACGCTGTTGTCTGGTCGTACTGCTTGTCCACCTGCTGTTCAGCCCCGGCTGTGCCATGCAGTTGGCGGAGGTCATGGTCAAAGCCCCCAACCAGGGGTTGAGCGTGGCCGACGTGGAGCGCAAGCCCAGTCGAGCAAGGTTCGGCCGTGAGACCGAGTCACGCTTTCGCGTCGATGTCGGCACGCCCGGCGTCTCCGACGCGTCGCTGGCGGTCCGCGTGCTCGACCCATCGCCCGTGCCCATGCTCGGCGTAAAGCTCGAACCCGTCGCCTCCCGCGACCGCTATCAGTTCGCACTCGTCTACGCCAAAGAAGACCAGGTCGTCGAGCCCGTGCCCACCGAGCCGCGCGGCACGATCATCGTCCTCCACGGCATCTTCGGCTCGAAAGACACCCTCCCCGCCATGTGGGGACGCGTCGCCGCCGGCGCGGGCTACCGCTCCGTCCTCGTCGACCTCCGCGGCCAGGGCCACTCCACCGGCGACTGGCTGACCTACGGCGTCCTCGAATCCAGAGACCTCGTCCAGGTCCTCGACGAACTCGAACGACGCGAACTGCTCGCCGGGCCCGTCGGCGTCATCGGCATCTCCTACGGCGGGGCCACCGCCATCCAGCTCGCCGCCATCGACCCACGCGTCGAAGCCGTTGTCGCCTTCGCACCGTTCGCCACCTTCGAGTCCGTCGTCCCCGACTTCGGCCGGGCCATCCTCGGCCCCTTCGCCTGGCTGGTCTCACCCACCACCACCCACAACGCCATCCGCTACACCCAGCACCACAACGGCACGCCCCCCATCGCTGCCAGCCCGCTCGAAGCCATCGCCCGCACCAACGCCGCCGTCCTCCTGCTCCACGGCCAGCGCGATCGCCACGTCCCCCTCCGCCACAGCCGACAACTGCTCCACGCCGCGCGCGGCCCCGCCAAGCTCGTCGTGCTCGAACATGAAGACCACGAGTCGCTGGCCATGCGGCCGCGCCACTCGCTCATGCAACTGCGCGAAGAAATCCTCAACTGGCTCAGCCTCTGGCTCGATCCCAACGACCCCGACCAGAAGGTCGCCGAGGCAGACGTGGCGCGAAACATCACGCAATAACCGCCCGACAAAAAACCCACCCCCCTCCATCGACGCCCACGGCGTCACGCCGTGGGCGTCAACCCTCGGCGCGCTCGCCAGTCGCGCTCACAACCACCAACCGCAAACGAACCCCAAACTCACTTCGTCGCCACGATGTACGCGATCCACGCCGGGTCGGACGGCGCATTGGTCGTCTTCCGCCACACGCCGTCGCCTTCGCCCTTTTCGCCTTCGCCTTCCCAGTAGACGAAGCTCTGGCTGAAGCCCGCTTCCTCCAGCAGCTCGCGTACTTCCGGAATCGACCAGAACCGCCAGTCGTAGGTGAACGCCTTGTTCAGTCGCGTGCCATCGTCAAAGTCGAAGTGAATGTTCCACGTCCCGCTGTGCGTGATCGGGTTGTAGCGGGCCTGCTCCCAGACGTAGGTGAAGTCGCTGAATCGGCGTTCGTCCGTATGATCCTCTTCCATGCACTCCGGGCCGCCCATCATGTCCATGACGAGAATGCCCTCTTTCGCAATATTGCGATACGCCGCTTTGAAATACTCCAGTAGTTCCTTGCGCGTGTGGAAGATCCAGAACGAGAAGTTCTGAGCCGAGAGCACCTCGGCCTTGAAGCCGTTGACCTTGCGTACGTCCTGCTCGTAGATCGTCACCCGCTCTCTCGCCGCTTCGGGCAGCTTGGCGAGATTGTGCTCTCGCCCCCACGCCAGCGGCTCGGGGTCGAGGTCGACGCCGATGGCCGTTCGGCCGCGCTTCTTCGCCCATGAGCAGCAGATCGCGAACGTGCCGCAGAAGTCTTCACGCAACAAAGTAGGCGTTCGGCCGAAGATCGAGCGGTACACACGATCGAAAAACGCCACCTCATGCTCCGGCTCCTGCACCGCTCGTTGGTAGAGCTTGTACTTGTCCGCCGTCTTCGCGGTGAGTGTGCCGTTACGGGTTTTCTTCTGCTTCTTACGTTTTGCCATGGGGGGAATCTAGCGAAACCGTGAACAAGAGCAAGTTAGCCACCTCCAAACATCACGAATCCATCCCACGAATCCGTGAAGCCATCCCCCACGCCACCCCCCGGCATCACACCCCCGCACACTCAAACCACATCCTGTTGACCGCGCTCATGAGTTTGGTTTTATCCGCTTTTTAGAAGACCTTCATACCCCACTCATACCCTGATTAATGAGAGCTTTGATTCGAACGGTTCGGCGGTGTTCGCCGCGATCGGACGATCATGTCATTCATATGGCGACGAAGGAGTGTGCCAGATGTATTCAAATAAAGTGTTTGCCTGGCTTGCCGCGGGCGCGATTGGCCTTGGGTCCAGCGCGGCGTTGGCCCAGTACCAGCCGGAGGACGAAGACGCCCTCGACGTTCAACAACAGGAACAGGTCGAGCAAGAGCAAGAGCGGGAACAGGAACAGTTGGCCGACCCGCAGGCCGCGGACGAGCAGCAGGACATGCAGCAACTGCGCGAGCAGATTACCCAGACCCTGAAACAGTCCTACCAGGAGCACGGCCTCGACGAGCAACAGGCTCAGCAACAGGCCGAGGAAATTGCCGGCGAAGTCGAGCAATATACCCAGGACGTTCAGCAGCGAATCCAGCAGACCCTGCAGGAACACGCCCAGCTCGATGAGCAACAGGCCCAGCAGGAGTCCGAGCGCATCAGCCAGGAGATCGCCCAGCACTTGACCGACGTCGGCGTGCAGCAGCCCGCCGAAGTGGAAGACGAACAGCTCCAGGAAGAAGAGCAGTTCATCGACGACGAAGCTCAGGAGCAGTCAATCCAGGGCACGATCATCGACGCCGCAACCTTCCTCGTCCATGGCGAAGAGGCGATTCAGGAACAACAGGAAGTCGAACAGCAGCAGGAACAGCAGCAGTTCGAAGAACAGGAGCAACAGGAACAGCAGCCCCAGCAACTCGGCGAACAGCAGCAACAACAGCAACAGCCACTGGTGCTGATCACCGACGAGGGCGAAGCCTACCTCATCGTCGAACGGCCGGCGGATGAGATGGAGCCCGGCCTCCAGCAGCCGCTCGAAGAGCCCGGCCAGTTCGAAGATGAGCAGCTTCAGGATGAGCAGTTCGAGCAGCAGGAAGAGGAAGTCGAACGGCGAACCGGCATCCGCTCGCCCGTCCGCGATCGCCTTGCCCCGCGTGCCGACTTCGGCATGCGTCACGGCATCGCCCAGCGCGAACAGGAACGCCAATGGGAACGTCACCCCGGTGAATGGGTCGACGAAGACCCCGCTGTGCAGGAAGAAATGATGCTCGACGAGCCGGAAGAGGTCGAGCCCGCGCAAGCGCAGCAGCCCTCGCGCGTCTACGAACAACTCGAAGTCGGCCAGCAGTTCACCCTCACCGGCGAAGTCCACGAACGCGGCGGACTCCGCGGCATCGTGATCGATGAATACGGCATCGAGCGCAACGGCCTTGAAGACCCGATGGAAGCGCCCGACGACCAGGCCGACGAGCTTGAACAGGACGAACTGGAAGAGCAACAGGAAATGGAGCACGAAGCCGACGACGTGGAACAGATTTAACCCACGCCTGACAAGTCATCGGGACATGGCTAAACGCAGCGCTGCTCCCCATGACTTGAGCACATAGAAAGGCCGACGATGGGTCACCACCGTCGGCCTTATTATTTCACCCTACCACCATAGAGCCCAAGAATGCAAAAACCCATAATGGTAAAGCCCAGGGATGGCAATCCCTGGGCCCCCAACTCACTTCAACGCCGCCAACTGTTCCTGCACCGCTTCCGCCTCCCGCTCCGCCGCCGCGAGTTGCTCGCGCGACTGGTCCACCAGCTTCGCAGGCGCCTTCTCCACATAGCTCGCGTTCGACAGCCGACCGCGCAGCGTCTTGATCTGCTTCTCAAGCTCAGCCGCCCGCTTCTCCAGACGCGGCCGCTCGGTCTCGACATCGATCAAGCCATGTAGGTAGATTTCGATATCGCCCGTCACCGCCGCCGCCGCATCCGCAGGCCGATCCACGCGAGGCCCGACCTCCCGGCAGTGCGCGTTGGCCAGTACTTCAATTAACCCTTTAAGTTCGAGCAACCGCTGCGCAATCGCCGGCGGTGCTGCCGCGCTCAGCTCCACCGTCTGACGCGGCGGCACGGTGTGCTGCGTACGCACCTGACGCACCGCCGACACCACCTGCTGCACCAGCCCGAACGTCTTCTCCGCTGACTCATCAATGCAGTCCCGCGAAACCTTCGGCCAAGCCGCCTGCGCGAGCAACTCACTGCTCGGCAACGTCACGCCCGCCACCCCGCGCTCCGCCACCGTCGCATTCAAGTGCTCCCACAATCGCTCGGTGATAAACGGCATCACCGGATGCAGCAGCCGCAGCGACGCATCCAGACACGTCGCCAACACCTGCCGCTGCAACGCATTCTCCGCCACCGTCGGCTTCACCGCCTCGATGTACCAGTCACACAAATCGCGCCAGAAAAAGTCATACAACGTCTGTGCATACTGATTGAACTCATAATGCGCCACCGACTGACTCGCACTCTGCGTCACCCGCACCAACCGCGACAAAATCCAACGATCCGGCAACGTCAAGTCCGACGACGTAACGCCCAGGGATGTCAATCCCTGGGCTTTGTCCTCATTGCCCACATTCCCGTCAAGATTCGTCAGCGCAAACCGCACCGCGTTCCAAAGCTTGTTGGCAAAGTTGCGCCCAAGATCAAACTTACTGCTCGTATTCCTCGCAAGCGGCATCTCATCACTCGGCTGCGCCTCGCCCGACGCCACGCCATAGCTCGTCACCACTTTCTTCGACGGATCGCTCGGGCACGGCTGAATCGGCGCCATCACCTTGTAGCCGTTCTTCGCCGTGATGAACTTCGGCTCGAACAGCTCGCCCGTGTGCGGGCAGACCAGGTCCACGGGCAACCGAACGTCCTGCGTATGTGTGGTCATCTGCGTGAGCGTGAAGCGCATCGCATCGCCGCCATGCGTGTGCAGGATGTCCATCGGGTCGACGCCGTTGCCCAGCGACTTGGACATCTTCTGCCCATGGCCGTCCTGAATCATCGCGTGCACAAACACGTCATAGAACGGCAGCCGTTGGAAGCCGGACTTCGGATCGAGTTCCGGATCGGAAAAGTAAAGATTGAACATCACCATCCGCGACACCCACAGCGTGATGATCTCGCGCGCCGTGGTGAGCGTATTCGTCGGATTCCACGTCACCAGCACGGCATCGTCTTCGGGGATCTCCTTCGGAAATCGCGACGGGTCCGGCCACCCCATCGTCGACAACGGCCACAAAGCACTGGAAAACCACGTGTCCAGCACGTCGGGGTCTTGCTTGAAGCCTGATTCCTCCAGTAACTCAATCAACTCGGCATCATCTTCGCGCAAGCAGACATATTGCTTGCCATCAATCTCCCGAACCGAAGCCTTCTCGAAGAATTCCGCTGTCACTTCAAACTGAATGTGTATATCCGTCGCACTCCACACCGGAATCCGATGCCCCCACCACAGCTGCCTTGAGATGCACCAGTCGCGGATGCCTTCGTGCCATTGCTGGAACGACTTCGCGTATCGCTCCGGGTAAAAGCGCAAGTGCCCTTCCCACGTCTTCTCACCGACGCGCAATCGCTCCGCCGGCATGTCGCGGGCGATGCGTTCCGCCGGCTTGCCCGCCGTGGTGCGCTGGTCCTCCGCCATCGCACGCAGCGCCAGCCCGGCCAGCGAGTTCGCCGGCACGTCCGTGCCCGCCATCGGCCCCTCGTCCGGCAAACGTTCGATCTGCTTCTTCACCGCCACGTACCACTGATCGCTCAGGTAAGGCTCCACCGGCACGTGCGAACGGTAGCTATGCCCCACGCTGTGACGGTACGGCCGAACCTCCTCAAGCAGCCCCTGCTCCTTGAACCATCGCACGATCGCCTTGCGCGATTCCTCACGCGAACGGCCAACCAGCGACTCGGCCAAAAACGCGTCCGCCTTCGCCGCGTCTTCCTCCGGCCAACCATGGTCGAGGCTGATCGACGCGTCCGGCGCCATCACGTTGATGATCTCCAGCCCATGCCGCTGGCCGATCTCGTAGTCGTTCGGATCGTGAGCCGGCGTCACTTTCAAAAAGCCAGACGCATACTTCGCCTTCGCGTCGTCGCTGTCCGCGTTCGGCAGCACGACGTAGTCATCTTCAACAATCGGAATGATGCGATTCACAATCGGCAGCTTGACGAACTTCCCGCGCAGCTCCGCAGCACGCGGGTCTTTCGGATTGATCGCCACCGCGGTATCACCCAACATCGTCTCCGGCCGCGTCGTCGCCACGGTGACGTACTGAATCTCGGATTTCGAATTTCGGATTTCGGATTTGGTTTCGGCATCAACCACCGGGTACTTCATGTAATAGAAGTTCCCGTCGACCTCCTGCATCTCCACCTCATCGTCCGCCAGCGCCGTCTGCGTCACCGGGTCCCAGTTGACCAGCCGTTTGCCGCGATAGATCAGCCCGTCCTTGAACATCCGGAAGAACGCTTCGCGCACCGCGGCGGCGCACACCTCGTCCATCGTAAAACGTGTGCGGTCGAAGTCGCAGGAGCAGCCCATCGCCTTGAGCTGCGCGAGGATGCGGGCCTCGTACTCGTCCTTCCACGCCTGCACCTTGCCGATGAACTGCTCACGGCCCGGCTTGCCCTCGGCCTCCTGCTTCTTGTAGTCCTTGAGCGATGGCTGACCCTCGGCTTGCAGACGCTTGTCCACCACGGTCTGCGTGGCGATGCCCGCGTGGTCCGTGCCGGGCATCCACATGGCATTTCGGCCGAGCATGCGGTGGTAGCGCGTCAACACATCTTGCAATGTGTTGTTCAGCGCGTGGCCGAGGTGCAGCGCGGCCGTGACGTTCGGCGGCGGGATGAGGATGCTGTAAGGCTCTTGGCCACGCTTACCCTCCGCGGTCGGCGCGGAGTCGGCGGGGTCGGCGTGAAAGGCGTTCGCGGCGGACCATCGAGCGATGACCTGCTGCTCAATGTCGGCGGGCTGGTACGTCTTGGGCAGTTCGGGAGCCATGGGAAAATTTCCAAGGTTGCTCATCGGCCTGGTTCGGCCGGGGACAAGCCTTCGGTCAGATCAAAGTCACAAAAAGTAGACGGCGCGGTGAGCGGCAAGTGCGGGTCGGCCGCTCAGCTAACCACGACGCCGGGCGTGCAGCTTCCGGGGGCGTCGCATGGGTGAGTCAGGGGGCAATGTCGCAGCGCGGTCATGATCCCAGCAGTATATCGGGCTTCGCTTGCGCCGGTCAAAGGCGGCAGCAGGGCCATCAGTCTGATCGCGACTAAGCGTAGGGCAGGGCTTGCCCTGCCGGGGCATCGTCGAAGACCTTGGCAGGGCAAGCCCTGCCCTACATGGGAACAGCCGTACGGCAGCAGATGCGATTGCCCGAATGCTCATCTCGCGCAGGGGCCTCGTCGGCCATCGCGACGCGGTGCGATAAGATTGAGAGCCAGCGACGACGACAACCGTGGACAGGAGACACACGATGACACAGGCGAATCTGGACGAAGCAGCGGTGGCATGCGACGAGCGGTTGGCGGAGGTCGCCGAGTCGTTTGACGCACTCATGGACGTGACGCCGACGAACGAGCACGCGGCGTGGCAGGCGTTCAAGGCGTCGCGGTTCGAGGTTGAGCCGGAGCTGAAGTATCGCAAGCTTTCCGCGGACCCGGCGGTGCTCAAGGGTCGGCTGTTCACCGCGCCGGTCGACGAAGTCAACGACGAATCGCTGGCGGCGCTCATGCGTGCACGGCAGGTCGAGCTTGAGATGCAGTTAAACCTGCTGACCTATCGCAACACGCCGCGATTCGTGCTCGAGAGCGAGCAGGTCTACGGTCGGCCGGACGACGCGCTGGTCGAGTTGGCGGAAGCGGTGCTCAATCGCTTGCCGCAAGGTCGGCCGGACTTCGGCGAAGGCGATATCGACGCGGAAACATTCGCCACCCGCGCCCGCGAGGTGGCGGCGGCGTACCGCGACGCGAGCGACCATTTCGAGGGGACGGTGGAGGTGCGCGACGATGTGTCAACGCTGATCACGTCGCATGGCAAGCTGCTGATCGACAAGCACCTGTTGACGCCCAGCGATCGGGTTGATGCGTTGGTGCATCATGAAATCAGCGTGCATCTGCTGACGTACTTCAACGGCCGACTGCAGCCGATGCGCCAGTTCTGCACGGGGTTCGCGGGGTATGAGCTGTTGCAGGAAGGGCTCGCGGTGCTGCTGGAATACCTCGTGAACGGGATGAACGAGAAGCGGTGGCGGGTGTTGGCGGCACGGGTGGTGGCGGTGGCGATGATGCTGCGCGAAGCGTCGTTCGTCGCGACGTTTCATCGGCTGCATGATGAGTTGGACGTCGAAGCTCACACCGCGTTCCGCACGACGATGCGCGTCTATCGCAGCGGCGGGCTGACCAAGGACATCATCTACCTGCTGGGCTTTCGCGAGTTGCTGGCCCACCTGCAGGAGGTGGGCACGATGGATGTGCTGTTCCTCGGCCGATTCGGGCTGGAGCAGTTGCCGATGGTCGAAGACCTGCGCGAACGTGGCGTGCTGGCGGAAAGTTGGCTGCTGCCCTCGCCGTTGAACGATGCCGACGTGCAGGCTCGGCTGAGCCGTGTGCGCGGCGGTGCGGACGTGCTGTCGCTGGTGGATGAGATCGGGCCTCGGTAGCGGGCGCGCTCCGCTGACGCTTCGCGGCTAATGAGGGGATGCGGTATGCTTGGCTGTTTTGCACAACCAACAGACGGAGCTACCGCGATGGAGTTCAAGCCTACGATCGAGTTCGATGATTTTACGAAGCTGGATTTGCGCGTCGCCACGGTGACGGCGGCGGAGGCGCATCCGAACGCCGACCGGCTGCTGAAACTGCAGATCGACCTCGGCGGCGAGCAGCGCCAGATCTGTGCCGGCATCCGCCAGTACCAGGAGCCAGCGTCGCTGGTGGGTCAGCAGATCATCGTCGTGGCGAACCTCGCGCCGCGGAAGATTCGTGGCGAAGAGTCCAACGGCATGTTGCTCGCGGCGACGTCGGAAGATGGCGACGCCGTGCAGGATGTGGTGGTGTTGCAGCCGACGCGACCCGTACCGCCGGGCTCAAGCGTGGGATGATACGGCTGCGTTAACCGCGGACGTTGAACACCGCGACGGCGCACCACTGGTTGCCCGTACGGTCGGTGATGGCAAAGCCGCGCGTGGCGGGGGCGCCCATCAGGTGGCCGCGGTCGAGGCAGCGTTTGTGCCAGGCGGCGATGTCATGCTCAGCCGTCTCGCGATCGGCGGTGAACAACACGAGCAGCAGGCCGGCGTGCTGAATCACGCGGTCGCTCTTGAGCTTCTTCACATCTTCCGCCACCGGCGCAAGCAGCTCGGCCGCATATCGGCGGAACGGGCCGGTCGTTTCAAACTGCGCGACCGTCTTGATTTCAAGCCAGTAAGCGGCTTCAGGGTCGGCCGCTTCGCCCAGCGCGTCGAAAATCGTGCCGCGCACCTCCGGGTCGCGCAGCGGTCGGCCGTCGTGGGTGAGCACAAGATCGCAGCGCTTGCCCTCCGCTTTGCTTCGCCGTTTCCACGCGCCGGGGTAGCGCTGCTCGGGCCAGGCGCCGTAGCCTTGTTGCGTGAGCGCCTCGCGGATCAGCGGGTGCAGGCGAAGTTCGTCGAGTGTGTCAAAGCCATACACCGCCTGTTCCGCATCGTCGGCATGAGCGCGACGTTGCAGCGCGGCGGCGACGGCGTCGGCAATGTCGGCCGAGCTCCAAAGCATGCGACGATTGTAAAGCCTTTCGTCGCGCGCAGGCTGATGCAAAAAGTCACAACAGGAAACTATTGAGTTACGCCCGCCGTCGCGTTACCTTTGCTTGTGAGGATGCGCGACGTTACCTTTCACATCAGCACGTGGGGGTTGAACGTTGAAAGCGGCGTCGCGTTCGCGAGTCAACTGCACTAACGATCGGCAAGGAACTCGTCGATGGAAACACCTCAAGGTCCAAGCACACCGCCAACACCACCCCCGGCCTCGCCGCCGCCCGAGCCAACCCCGCTGACGCAGGAGCAGGCGATGGCGAAAGTCAAGCCACCGGCGATTGCGCTGATCGTCGCGGCGGGGATCGGGATGGCGTATGGCTTGCTTATGATCCTTCTCAACGCGCTGGGCATGACTGCCGGCACGGTGGCCGGGGCGAATGACCCGGCAAACGTCGCCGCGACCGTGGTCAGCGGCGGCGCGGGGATTGTCATGAGTATGGTCGGCATCGCCTTCGGGCTGGTCATCATCTTCGGCGCGATCAAGATGATGCAGTTGCAATTGTGGCCGTTGGCCATCGTCGCGTCGATCCTGGCGATGATCCCTTGCGTATCGCCCTGCTGCCTGCTCGGGCTCCCGTTTGGTATCTGGGCGATCATCGTGCTGGCGAACCCGCAGGTGAAAGCAGCCTTTAACTGAACCGGTTCCCTTGAACACATTCATCGGAACCGACCAACCCGGGCGACGCGCCACGCGCCCGGGTTTTTCGTGCGCGGGAAGAAGCCCACGGCGTCACGCCGTGGGCTTCGACCGTTGATCGAAATGCCCGAGCTTGACGGTCATCCGTATTACCAGCTTGCCAGCTCACCGGTAATGGTTTCAACGCAGTCTTTAATGGTGAGGATGCCCACGGGCTGCTGGCGGTCGTCGATGACGATCGCCAGCGCTGCCTTGTGATGCTGCAACTCCGCCAGGCCGCGGCGAAGCGGCATGTGCGCGGGCACGAGCAATGGCGTACGCATCAACTCGCGGATGGCCGGGCAGGCTTCAGGCGTGTGCAGCAGCGCTTCGGTCACAGCGACCTCGCCCGCCACGTTGCCCGAACCATCCATGACCGGGAAGCGCGACCGACTCGTGCGGTCGGCCAGCGTCCAGAGCACCGCCGGCTCGTCGTCAACGTTCACCGTGATGACCTCGGACCAGGGCACCATCTCGTCGGCCACGGTGCGGGTGGCGAGTTGCAACACGCGCTCGGCGATCGCGGACTGGTCATCGCTGAGCAGGCCGTAGCCCACGCCTTCGCGGACAAGCGCCTGGACCTGTCGACGTGGGTGGAACGGCTGAATCTGTGCCTTCTGCCCCAGGCCGACCATGACGAGCTTCGTCGCCACCGCGATCAATGGTACGAGGCCAAGCCAGGTGAACAGGTGGCGCGAGCCTTCCAGCAGCCAGGCAAGGCGATACATCAGCCGGTCGGCGTACGCGGCGAAGAGGTCTTTGGGCAGCGTTTCGCCGAAGATGAAGAGGATGGGTGTCACGATGATCGTGTTGAGGACGATCGCCTGCCACTGGCCGATGCCCCAGCCTTCCAGCAGCACCGCGAGGCCGGCGGTGCCCATGTAGTTGGCGATGTTGTTGCCGATCAGCAGTGTGGTCAGCAGCCGAACGGGGTCGTCCGCCATGCGTCGCAGCAGGCGGGCCGGGCGGTGATGTTGATGCGCGTAGATTTGCAAGCGAACGCGGTTGAGGCTGTACGCGCCGGTCTCCATGCCGGAGTAGAGCGCACTGAAGGCGAAGCCTACAAGCATGATGCCGCACCAGAAAGCGAACTCGAAGCCGGTCATGGCGTCGGCTCCTTGTCGCTGGGTTGTGGGGGGCGGCCAGCTGATTGCAACTCGATGAGCACCGTGTCGACGCGTCGGCCGGCCATGCGTTCGACGGTGATCTGCACGTTTCCGAGCGTCGTCCGATCGCCGACTTGCGGCACTCTGCCCAGCCGGGCCATCACCAGTCCGCCCACGGTGCGCACCGCTTCCAGCTCGGCCAGGCCCGCCACCGCCGGGTTGTGGCCGAACACATCCGCCCAATCGTGCACCGACAACTGCGCATCGACCCGCCACACGCCCGGCGAAACATGCTCGACCTCCGGCTCCCCCGCCGGCTCAAACTCGCCGGGCAGGTCGCCCACCATATGCTCGACCACGTCTTCGATCGTCACCAGGCCGGCCGTGCCGCCATACTCATCAACGACAATGGCGAACGTCGTCCCCGTCTTGCGCAACTCAAGCAACAATTGGTCGGCCCGCTGCTGCTCGGGCACGAACTTCACCTGCCGAATGTATTTCTCCAGCGCCTCGCGCGTCGTCGGCCGATGCAGCAGAACCTGCCGCGCGTAAACCATGCCGACGATCTCGTCCAGGCTGTCGCGATACACCGGCAGGTGGCGCAGCTTTGTACGAGCGATCAGTTCGACCATCTCGCTCGGATCGTTCGCGAGGTCAAACGCCTCAATATCCACGCGCGGCACCATCAGGTCGCGCACCTTCAACTGATTCAGCTCAAGCACCTGCCGAAGCAACTGCTCCTCGTCCGAATCGATCACACCCTGCCGCTGACTCAGATTCAGCAACGACTCCAACTCCTCCGGCGAAAGCGCGGGCGGCTTGTCCGGCGGCGCGATCAGCCGAGCCAACGGCGTAATAATCGCCACCGACGCCCCCACCCGCACCGGCGCAAGCAACCGATGCACCAGATACAACGGCAACGCCACCACCCGCGCCCACGTCATCGGCAGCCGCGCCGCGACAAGCTTCGGCAACACCTCGCCCAGCAAAATGATTCCCAGCAACGGCGCAAGCGTCGCCAACCCCAGCAGCACCGGCCCGAGCAGCCCCTCACGCCCCAAATGAATCAGCAGCACGGAACTCGTGACGAAAAACAGCACGTTGATCGTCATGTTGCTCAGCAGCAGCGTAATCAGCAGCCCACGCGTCTCGGCGAGCAGTTTTGTAATTGCTTCGCTGGCCAACGTGCCCGACCGCGCGAAGCGCAGCCGTTGGTGCGGTGAAAGGCTGAACAATGCCGTCTCACTGCCACTGAAAAACGCGCTGCACACCAGCAGCAGCGGCAGCGATCCGAGCATGAGCAGGTAAGCGAATCCCATAGGTGCTGATCAGCGATGTTCGTCGATGCGCAGCGACATTCCTTCGAGGCCTTCCCACTTGTGCTCGCGCATCGCAGCGGCGACGCGCTCGGCGGCGTCGACAGCCTCATAGCCGGCGCGGGCATCCACACTCGGCGCTTTGCCCGTGCGGGCGGCGTCGAGAAAGCTGGCCAGCTCAGACGTAAGCGGGTCGTACTCGTTTTCGTCCACGTCCATCCGCAGCTCATCGACCTGGACGATGTCGGAGTAGTCCATGTCGGTCAGGTCCATGCCAGCCACAAGCTGCTCGCGAACCTTGGCCAGCGCGTCGCGGTTGCGCGACGTCCGCAGCACGACGCCCGACCGTTGCTGATAGTCGAGGCTGACGTACGCGTCTTCGCTGAACAGCCGCATCTTGCGTTCGGTCTTCAGCGCGAGGCGGGAGGCGGTAATGTTCGCCAGGCAGCCGGTCTCGAAGACGATTCGAGCCGACGCCACGTCCTCATGCTGCCCCAGCACCGCCACGCCCGCCGCGTCGACCTTGCGGATCGGCGAGCCGACAAGCATCAGCACGATGTCCAGGTCGTGGATCATCATGTCCATCACCACGCTCACGTCCAGCGAGCGGAACGTCATCGGGCTCACCCTGTCGATCTCAATGAAGCGCGGCGTGATGCCCATCTTCGCCACAGCCTGCACCGCCGGGTTGAACCGTTCGGTGTGGCCGACCTGCAACGCCGTGCCATGCTCGGCCGCGAGCGCCGCGATCTGCTTCGCCTCTTCGACGCTGGGCGCCAGCGGCTTTTCAATAAGGCAGGCGATCCGCCGTTCAAGCAGCGGGCGGGCGGCGGCCATGTGGTACTTCGTCGGCACCGCCACACTGACCGCGCTGACGTTTGGAAACTTCGCCAGCAGTTCGTCAACCGACGCGAGGGCGGCGCAGCCGTGCTCGTCGGCAATCGTCGCGGCACGCTCGGTGTCGGGGTCGACCACGGCGACGAGGTTGGCCTGAGGCAAGTTCTGGCGGTAAATGCGCGCGTGGTGGCGTCCCATTCGGCCGACGCCGACGACGGCCACCTGCTGCGTTGCGGTATCACTGGTCATGGCCACTATGGTAGCGGGATTCGGCCGGCCGTTCGCAAAGGCAGGGGGTCGCTCCCAAAACCATCAGGCAAGCCTGCTACGATGGTGGTATGACTGACGGGGCTGACAAGACAACACGCAAGCCGATCATCGGCATCACCATGGGCGAGCCCGCCGGCGTCGGCCCGGAGGTGGTCGTCAAGGCGCTGGCCGACCCGAGCATCCGCAAGCTCGGCCGGTTCGTGATCTACGGCATGAACGAGCTGCTGGCCTACGCCGCCGACCTTGCCGAGCTGGACACGTTCTGGTGGCGGCTGCAACACGACTCGCCGCGGGCCGGCTTCGACCTGGTGCACGACGTGGTCGTGCTCGACTACGACGAATACTCCATGCTCGGCACGTCCGTGCACAAGCCCACCAAGCCAGGCGGCCAGGCGAGCCTGCGCTTTCTCGACGACGCCGTCGCCGCGACGCGAAAGCCCATCGAAGAAGGCGGCATCGACGCCCTCGTCACCGCGCCGGTGTGCAAAGAGTCGTGGCAGATGGCCGGCTGCCGCTTCCCCGGCCACACCGAGTTTCTCCAGCATCGCATGAAAGCCAAGCGCGTCGCCATGATGTTCCAGGCGCCCAAGCTCAATGTCGTGCTCGCCACCGTGCACGTCGCGCTGATGGACATTCGCAACCTGCTGACCATCGGCCGCGTGTTCGACCCGATCGAGCTCGGCCACGCCGCCATGCAGCAGATCGGCGTGCCCAACCCGCGCATCGCCGTCTGCGGCCTCAACCCCCACGCCTCCGAAAACGGACAGTTCGGCGACGAGGAAAGCCGCATCATCAAACCCGCCATCGACATGGCACGCGAACTGGGCATCGACGTGCAAGGCCCCCTCCCCGCCGACACCGTGTTCGGCCCCGCCATCGCCGGCAAGTATGACCTCGTCGTCGCGATGTATCACGACCAGGGCCTGATCCCCGTCAAAATGCTCGCCTTCGACAAAGCCGTCAACGTCACGCTCGGCCTGCCCATCGTCCGCACCAGCCCGGACCACGGCACGGCCTTCGACATCGTCGGCAAAAACCAGGCCAACCCCGGCAGCATGCAGGCCGCCATCCGCCTCGCCGCCAACCTCGCCTCGGGCGAAATCGCCAACAACACGCCGTAGCCCCCGCCGGGCGGCCGTGAAACACTTCCGCTACACTATGCCGCAACCTGCGCGGGGCAGGGGCATTTTCCGCGACACGAAACAGGCCTTCTTTGAACGCCATCCGCAACTGGTATCAAGACGTCAGCGACGCGCATCTGCCGATCACCGACCCGGTGCTCATCTTTGCGCTGGTGATGATCCTCATCCTCCTCGGCCCCGCCGCCGCGCGACGCCTGGGCATGCCCGGACTCGTCGGGCTCATCATCGGCGGCGCGATCGTCGGCGAGGCGGGCCTGGGCCTCATCGCACGCCCCGGCACGATGGAGCTGCTCGGCACGGTCGGCCTGCTCTACCTCATGTTCGCCGCCGGCCTCGGGCTCGACCTCGCGCAGTTCAGCCGACAGCGAAACCGCAGCGTCATCTTCGGCCTCGTCTCGTTCTTCATCCCGCAGATCATGGGCGTCCTCGCCGGCGTCTACCTGCTCGGCTTCGACCTGATCCCCGCTGTGCTGCTGGGCTCGATCGTCGGCTCGCACACGCTGCTCGCCCTGCCCATCGCCAAACGCATCGGCATCGCCCGCAACACCGCCATCACCATGGCCACCGGCGGCACGATCGTCACCGACGCGCTCTCGCTCACCGTGCTCGCCGTCGTCGCCGCCCTCGCCGCCGGCGAGATGACCGCCATGTTCTGGATCACCTTCCCGCTGATGGTCGGCGCGTATGCCGCGTCCATCATCATCGGCCTGCCGATCATCGGCCGATGGTTTTACCGCAGCGTCCAACGCGAAGCGAACACCGAATTCGTCTTCCTGCTCGTCGTGCTGTTCATCTCCGCCGCGCTCAGCGACGCGGTGGGCCTCGCGCCCATCGTCGGGGCCTTCCTCGCCGGGCTGGTGATGAACCGCCTCGTGCCGGACACCGGCCCACTGATGAACCGGGTGCACTTCGTCGGCGAAGCCCTGTTCATCCCCTTCTTCCTGCTGGCGGTCGGCATGCTGGTCGACTTTCGCGTGCTCGTCAGTTGGAACGTGTGGTGGCTGGCGCTCGTGTTCACCTCCCTCGTCTTCGTGGGCAAGGGCGGCTCGGCACTGCTGGTCGCCCGGCTGTTCAAAAACACTCGCGAAGAAGGCTGGGCCATCGCCGGCCTGAGCATCCCCCAGGCCGCCGCCACGCTCGCCGTGACGCTGGTGGGCTATCGCCTGGAACTGTTCACCAGCGAGGTGGTCAACGCCGTCGTCGTGATGATGCTGCTGACCTGCCTCGTCGGACCCTGGCTGGTCGAACGCTTCGGCCGACAGGTTGCGTTGCAGGAAGAAAAAGCCCCCTACCGCCCCACCGACGCGCCGCAGCGCATGCTCGTGCCGCTGGGCAATCCCGCCACCGCCGACGCACTGATGGACCTCGCCTTCTCCATCCGCGACCAGGACAGCCACGAGCCGGTCTACCCGCTCACCGTCGCCCGTGACGACGGCCAGGTTGAAGCCCACGTCGCCGCCGGCGAAAAGATGCTAGGCCACGCCGTCATCCACGCCGCCGGCGCCAGCGTGCCCGTCATCCCCGTCACCCGCGTCGACATCAACGTCGCCAACGGCATCACCCGCGCCGTCACCGAACTGCGCATCTCCAACATCGTCGTCGGCTGGAACGGCTACGGCGGCGGCAGGCAACGCATCTTCGGCGGCATCCTCGACCAGGTGCTCCAGCAGACGCAGCAGGCCGTGATGATCTGCCGCATGCAGCGGTTGCTCAACACGACCGAGCAAATCGTCATCGTCGTCCCGCCGTTGACCGACCGTCAGCCGGGCTTTGATGTCATGGTGCGGATGCTCAAGCTCATGGCGCACCACATCAGCGCCAAGCTGCGCGTGGTGACCACCGAAGAAACGTGGACCGCGGTTCGACGCGTGTTCGAAAAAGGCAGACCCGAAGTCACCGTCAACTTCGAGCCCGTGAGCATCTGGTCAAACCTGCTGCCCGTGCTGGACAAGACGGTTGAAGAGCATGACATTCTCGCGCTGTTCAGCGCCCGCAAGGGTCGCCTGGCATGGCAGCCGATGCTCGACCGCCTGCCCTCAACATTCGCCCGCCGGTTCGACGAACAGAACCTGCTCGTGGTCTACCCATCGGAAGTCGTGGTCGAGACGTCGTCCGCCATGGCGTCGCACCTTGATGAACTGCCATTGATCGAAGCCCTCGCCGACGGCCGAACCGCCTTCGATCTCGACGAGCAGAACCACGAAGCCGCGCTGAAGCAGATTGTCGACGTGGTGTTCAGCGATGACGACGCGACGCGAAGCATCCTCACCGAAGTGCTCGTGCGCAACAGCCGCGAATTCTCCGCCGAGGTCACGCCCGGCGTCGTGCTGGTGCACGCCCACGTCTCGGCTGTGACCGAGCCTACCGTGCTGCTGGGCATCTCACCGGCAGGCCTGCGATTCCCCCTGGTGCAGCGGCCGGCCAACCTCGTCTTCGTGCTGCTGAGCCCCGCCAACCGCTCGCCGGAGCAGCACCTCAAAGCGCTTGCCGAGATCGCCAAGCTCGTACGACAGGAAACAACCGTCAAACGACTGCGCAACGCGCGATCTGCCGACGACCTGCGACAATCGCTCGAACCCGCTAACGAAAAGTAACACGGCTAGTACATGACCTTCGGGCACCATCGACGCCCACAGCGTCACGCCGTGGGCGTCTGCCCCGCATACAAAGATGCATCGCACCCCCCTCACACCCCCCGAGCACGCTCCCGCACCCAGGCAAGCGCCCCCTCGCGATCACGCACCCGCCCGTCGAGTTGGGCGTCATACACCTCTTCAAGCAGCCGTCCGAACGCCGGGCCGGGCGTCAGGCCAAGCTTGATCAGATCATTGCCATCCACCAGCGGCGGCGGTGCGACGCCCTCCTCAATCAACGGCTGCGCTTCGCGCTCCAACGCCGCCACCTCCCGCGCTGCCGGCAACGCACGCAGCAGCCGCAGCGCTTCAGGCCACGCCGACGCTGCAAGCAATCGCTTTCGCCTCGCCACATCCAACGCCGACCAACGATACGCCACCGGCAACAGCGCCAGCATCGCCTTCGCCTGATCGTGATGCTGATTGCTCAGGCAAAGCGCCTTCCGCCATCGCCTTAAACGAGCCGGCGCCTCATGCCCCGCAAAGTTGACCACCCGCTCAAAGCTAAGCTCGCCCGCAAACTGCCGATCAATCAGCCACCCCACCAACAGCGTCGCATACGGCAACGCCGACGCGTCGCGCGTCAACGCCTCAAGCGTATGCAGCGGCACGTCAACATGATCCTCATTAAGCACCGGCCCATCGAGGCGAAGCGCGTGCACCATCCTCACCGCCAGCGCCGGCCGCGGCCCGGCAAGCATCGCCTGCACCTCCATGCCGATGCGCTCCCGGCTGATCTGCCCCAGATGCTTGGCCAGCGGACGAATCGCCGCGGCGGTCCTCGGCTCGATGTCAAAGTTCAGCCGAGCGGCGAAGCGCGGCGCACGCAACATGCGCAGGTAATCTTCACTGAACCGCTCCGACGGATCGCCGATCGCGCGAACAACACGCGCAGCAAGGTCCGCCCGGCCGCCGACGTAGTCGATGATCCGATCGCCCCCCGTGTCCGCGTCACGCTCGAACGGGTCGGCAAACAGGCCGTTGATGGTGAAATCGCGCCGCTTCGCGTCGTGCTCCGCGTCGGTGAAGATGACATGGTCCGGCCGACGCTTGTCGGTGTAACCCCACTCGCTGCGAAAGGTCGCCACTTCCACGTTGTTCCCGCCAAGACGAACCAGCACCACGCCGAACGCCTCCCCCACCGCTCGGCTACGCGGCAGCAACGCACGAACCTGCTCCGGCGTCGCGTCGGTGGCAATGTCGTAATCCTTCGGCTCATGCCCAAGCAACGCATCGCGCACACAACCGCCGGCGAAGTAGGCGACATGCCCCGCATCGCGCAGCTCGCGCACGATCAGCATCGCCGCATCGCGGGCTGCCATCCGTCTGGAACGTGAGGGCCTGGCCATGTCCGCCAAGTGTATCGCAGGAATCGCGCCGAAGTACCGCCGACGCCGTCGCCAGCCAATCAACCATGATCGTGGTCATGGCCATGATCGTGATGGTGATCGTGGTCATGGTCCTCGGCAGATTCCTCGGCCGCATCATCGCCATTGAGCTTGGCCAGGTAGCTCGCCGGGTCCTGAAGGAAAACCGTGTCGCAGCCGGCACAGCAGAACTTGACCTCCTGATCGCCGTACACCATCGACACCGGTGTGCCCATCGAGCCCAGTTGCGTGCCCGCGACGATGCACTCATCCAGCGGATACGCCGTCGCTTCGCCGGCCTCCACCGCCGCGACAGCCTCGTCGCCCATGAGCACACGCACGTCGTCCGCTTCCGCATCGGCGGCAGCCGCCTCGGCCTCCGCCTCAGCATCCACACGCCACTCCGCGCCCGCCTCAACGCCCGGCCCCGTCTCCTCTTCCCCGCAGCCGGTCAGCACCAGGGCCAACCCCAACAGCCCCGCAGGCAGCACCACCCCCATGCAGCGGCTGAAGTTCATCGAAACAGGCAACAGGCCAAGGCAGCGGGAGTCAGTCATGGTTCATATCCTCAAAGGCAAAGAGAAAAATCGGGCAACAATCAGCGTACGCACGCCCAGCCACGCCGGTTCATCAACCGCCACAACGTCGCCCGCCGCCCATTCAATCAAGCCAGATCATAAGCCGACCTGAAGCCGCCAGCCAATCGACGCCCCTGCGGTTCATCGCTCGGCCACACCCTCGGCGGTTAAAGCCCACGGATGTAAATCCGTCGGTGCGTATCAACAGCACGATGGCAACTCATCCGCGCTCACCCCAACCCCGTTGCAGCGGGTCGAGCCGACGTATGACGATGAGCCGACGCAAGCGCCGCATACGCAGCCTCCGTCGCCCGCAAGCCATCTTCCGCGGAGGCCAACTCAATCAGTCGCCCCGCTTGAATACTCTGAGCGAACCACTCGAAGATGCGATCAAACTGTTTATCCATACCCATCTTCTTCGACTCGTAGCTGCCTTGCTGATCGTACACCTTGAGCGTACCGCGGTCGGCGTCAAAGTCGGCCGTGCCTTCGTCGCCGATCACTGTAATCTGAAACAACGAGCCCATATCTTTCGTTCGCTTGCAATACAGCCAGCCAACTTCCACCAGCCCCACCGCCCCGTCCGTCATGCTGCACGAAGCCACAACGTGCTGCGGATGTTCGTAAGGCGGAAGCACGACGCCATGCGCATCAATACTCGCAAACTCCGCACCGGTGTACCACCGAATCCCTTCAAAAAAATGAACGCCCGAATCCGTGATCGGCCCGCCATTATTCATAAAGTGCTCCAACCGCTCCGTCGGCGTCCACTGGTGATTCGACCAGTCATACACAAACCGAACCACGCGGACCGTCCCCAGTCGGCCGGCGTCAATCTCCCGCTTGATCAACCGATACGCCTCGCCGCTGCGCGTGTTGAAATTCACCGCCAGCAAGCCTTTCGACCGCTCCGCCGCTGTCACCATTTCCCGACATTGCTCCGCGTTGCTCGCCATCGGCTTTTCGCAAAGCACATGCACATCGCGCTCCATCGCCGACATCGCAATCGCCGCATGCGTCTCCGCATGCGTCGCAACCACCAACGCATCAAGCTCTACCTCGTCAAGCAGTTCGCGGTAGTCTTCAAACACCCGGTCGGCCCCCCACTGCTTCGCCGACGCCTCCGCACGCGAGCGATCCACATCCGCCACCGCCGCCAGCGTCCAACGCCTCGGCGACGACGAAATCGCGCTCATATGTCGCTGCGCAACCATCCCGCAACCAACCACCCCAACACGATACGCACCGCCAACTCGACTCTCTGCCATCACGACAACTCCTTCAACGTACGCCGCCGCCTTGCCGACCACGCACGCATGCAGCTCATCAACCCGGCACGCGGATCGCCGGCCAGTCCAACGGCACACCCCGCGCCGTCAACGCCCGTTGCAATGCTTCAACCCGCTCCGCCGACGCCGCCACCGCCTGTGGCGAAACGCCTTCATCCACACACATCGCTGCAAGCTGACCCGCCGCCTCGCCGATGCTCCACTCCACCGGGTGCAGCCGATAGCAACCGTTGGCGATATGGGTCGTGCCGATATTCTTCGCCGCGGGCAGCAGGTTCCGCAACCGCACGGGCACGAGTGCACGAAGCGGAATCTGAAAGGGATAGCTTGGCATATCGATATAGTTGTCGCCCCCCGTGGACGGATGCAGATCAAGGTGATACGCGCCAATGCCGACCGAATCATCAAACCGCGCCGCCTCCGCATCGCTGCCCCTTGCATGGCGGGCAACATGATTTTCCGTCACGGTGAGTTGGGCACGAATCCGCCGGGCCTCGCGAATGTAAGGCCGCTTCGCAAACCCGTCGCAAGTTCCCATGACGTCCGGCCGAAGGCGCAGGTTTGGATAACCCACGCCGCCGTCCGACCGCGGCGCCTCAGTCTGCATCCAGTAAAACAACGACAACGACAATCGCTTCGCCTGCCGCATGTGATGCGCCGCATCCTTACATTCAAACACCGGCCCGACGATGTAATCGTTCTGTGGCCAGTTGACGATCGTAATGCCCGGATGCAACGCATCCGCCACCTCGTCCAGGCCCGTCCGCATCGCCGGATCGAAGATGCGCGGGTCGAGCACTTGTCGATATTCCCACAACCGCACACCCGCTTCGCCGCCGCGTTCGCCCGCCTCCACCGTGCCCTTACAAGGCTCAAGCGTTCGCGGATTGCTATAAACCCAACTCAGCATCCGCCCCGGCCAGGCCGGTGTAACCGCCGGCACGTACTCTCGCCAATGATCGTAATCGCTCGGCCGATCGATCACGTGATCCCCCGCCGCGCAATCCATCGCGAAGCACCACGTCACCGCCTGCATGTTCGTCGGCTGCGCCGCAGCCGGCGCATGCGGTTCACCATGCTCCGACTGACTTTCAAAACCCGTGACATACTCACACCCGGCCAACGGCAGCAGGTCGCCGCATTCGCTCGCGTCAATCACAAACTTCGCTTGCACGACAAACGGCTCGCCACCGTTCACCTGGCGAAACGTCACTGCCCGCACCGCGTCGCCGTCCACTTCCGCGCCCGTCGGCTCAACCTCATGCCACAACCGCAACCGCCCCGACGCCACATACCGCGCCAGCATCGCCTGCAACACCGCCACGCTGACCCAAGGCAGATGACCAATTCGACTTACCCACGCCCCACCCGGATTCAGACATGCATCTTCAAACGCCGACCGCGTCAACGGAAAATGCTCGCGATAGTAACCTCGAACCAGCGAGCGATACCGCGCATAACTGCGCGCCGCCCCGCATGATTCGATCCACCGATTCTCATCCGGCGGCACGCCCTGCTGACTCACCTGCCCGCCAATCCAGTCCGTCGGCTCGGTGAGCACCACACGTCGGCCCGCCTCCAACGCCGCGAGCGCCGCCGCACATCCGCCCAAACCGCCGCCGACCACCAGCAGCTCACACTCGCAATCCGATTTCACCATGCCGCCTTGCTCAACTTCCAGCTGTCATTCGGTTCCAACCGTCATGCGAATCACGACGGACCCTGGCATGCTCATGCGTACAAAGCCCACGGATTGCAATCCGTGGGTGCCTTTGCATACCTGTGGATCATCGCCCGAGTTTCACTCCTGCAAACGCAACTGCATCCCGAGGCTCTGGCCGTCAATCGTTCGAACATGCACACGTGTCTGCTGTGCGTCCGCCTCCACGTTGACGACCTCCGAAGCGGGCTTTTGCGACAATGCCTCAGCCGTCACATCCCAATAGCCCGCCAGCGTGATCGACCACTCATGAGGCTGACTCAAATAATCATCATCCAGCCGCAGGTCCGGGTCCGCCACCGTCAGGAAATACTGCCCCTCGTCTTCCGACTCCAGCATCACCAGGCAAGGCGAACTCACATGAGTGATCGGCCCGATCTCGTCCACATCCTGCGATTCAAACAACACGCCCGCGATGAGGCTCGTCTCATCGTCGGCCACAATATGCGCCCGTTCATCCTGCGCGATCACGCGATAAGGCGGCTCCGCCGAGGCCATCCGCTCCGCAAGCTCCGCCATCGCCCGTTCGCTCGTCCGCAGTTGCACCATGTACTGGTAGCTCGCATCGTCCGGTGCCTGGCCGTGGTCAATCCACGCCGCGGCAAAGTCGCCGACCGTGTCCTCCGTGTTATGCCGATCGCGCGAATGCTGCTCCTTTCGCGAGATGCCGATGCGCTGGCCATCGGGCACGTAAAAGCCCGTGCCATGCATATCCATCAGCCAGGCAGGCCCAGTGACCGCTTCCTCATCCAACGGGAACGCATCGAGCGTATCGCCGTTGAGGGTGATCGCGGTATCGCGTTCGGGTAGGTGTCGCTGAAACAGGTTCGTATGCGTCGGATACGTCTCGTCATCGTTACGGATGTTCGACCCCAACGCGACCAGACGATCGTCGAAGAAAAAGTACGTCGCCTTGCCGCGATGGTCCGGCCGAAGCCACTGCGGTCCCTGAATCTGCATCACGAAAATGCCATGTTGATCGCGATGCGCCAATCCGCCGACAAAGTCATGGTCCGTACGCGTCGAGGCCGTGCCGCCCGTCGGGTTTTCAAGCTCTTCCAACGGCAGGTGGATCACTGTCGTTCCGTCGAAGCGGTTCCAGTCCCAGCCGTCGTGCTCGTAGCCGCTCCCTGCCAGTGAGATCGGATCGCCTGCGACCAGGTAGTAAAGGTCGCCGCTGCCGATCCAGCCGCCGTGCGCGTTTTCCTGATCGTAAATTTCCGTGCCCCAGAACTGGCTGTTATAACCCTTCACCGCCACAAGCCAGTCATCACGCCGCTGCGCCAGCATGCCCGCATAAGGCATCGACAGCGTCCCTTCCGGATGCGGCTCGGCCTCCGTCACCGCCCCGCCAAACGCCTCCTCCGCATCCGCGTCCGCGTGCAGCCGCAAGTACGCCGCCGCCAGTTGCTCATCAATCGTCACTGACCGCTCGCCATCGCCAGGCCGCGACACCGCCAACGCGCGATAGATATCCGGCCGAATCGGCTTGTTCGCCATCGGATGACGCCCGTGAAACGGTATGGGCAACTCAAGCAGGTTCGCATGAAAACGAAGATTCAGCATCGAATACTTGAACCGGTCATATGCACTCGGCGTCAAAGTGAACCCCGCCTCCGCCAACGGCTCGATCAGATAGATCAGCGTCGGAATCGCATACTCGGCATACGCCCAGTAGTGCGCTTCATGATGCCACATCGAACCGTCATTCTTAAACGCATTGTGCGCCGGGTTCATAATCCCGCGCGAAATAAAATCCATGAACGCTTGAATCCCACGCGCCTGATCCACCGGATCATCAAACATGAACTGGCCAAGCAACTGGTAACGGGCATCCAGATGATAATGGTCCAGGTTCGGCGCCGGATTCGCCTCCGTCACCACCTTGCTCCAGCCGTACGCGTAGTCGAGATAATCCCGCGCCTCGCGAAGCCGATCGTGGTCCCGCAACACCTCCGCCATCATCCATATCGAATCGCACAGCCGCCGACCGTTGTACCAGCCATACTGAAACCCCGACCCCGGCTGCATGCCCTGATCAAACAAGTGATCGAACATGTCCAGGTACATCTCGGCCAACGCCTGCTCGTGCTCAGCGTCATCCGTCAGATACCACAACTCCGCGACGTCAAACATCACGTCGTGAATATCCGCCGCGGCGGCAACCTCCAGCCCCGAATATTCATAAAACGACGCGCGACGCGAGTGCACCACCGGCAGCCCGCGAATGCCATGCTCATCACGCTCGATCCCAAACCCCTCGAAGCGCTGCCGCAGATCATCAAAGTCATGGCGGTCCGGATTCCCACGGTTCGCCGGGTGTAACCGCGCACGCAACTGCTCAAGGCTCTCAAGCTGATGCTCCGTCACCTTGTCCCGCGACGGAAACTTCGCCTCAACCTGCTCGTCACTCACCGGCTGCCAGTCATAATGCGCCGGCACATGCTGCTGCCGAAAGTCCAGCGGATTGTTGTATACCACCAGGTCAAACCGCACGGTCCCCGAATCAACCTCTTCCGGAGCATGAATGACAATGCGATCCGTATCGGATGTCACCTCACCTTCAAAGTCGCTGCGGAACGTGTACTTGAACGACGCATGCCGCCAGCCTCGATAGTCCAGCGGCAGACTGAACCAGCCGGTGACTTCGTCGCCTTCCATGAAGTCGAAGCGCAGTTCATGCTCGCCCGGCTCGTCGTTGTACACCCAGAGGCCGAAGGTCGCCTTCTCATACCCGCCATAGCCGGCGGTCTGGTGCAGGTCGCCCAGCTCCTGCTCGATGTCGATGGTTTCGCCGCTGCGCCAGTCCCATTGCAGCGACTGCTCGCCGTACTTGTAGTGATGCCGTGTCAGCGAAAGGCTGTCCGGCCGAGTGGCCTGCCAATGCGACGGCACGCCATCCACAAACGTCTCGGCCGGGAAATGCCAATCATCCGAAGCCGACACCGTCAGAGTCGACTGCAGAACCAGTGAAGAAAAACAAACAGCAGCGGTGCAGTGAAACCATGGCTTGAACATAAATCACAAACCTTCAAATTCAGTTGTTTGCAAAAAACAGACCGACCGCGCAGCGACCAGAAAACAGTCGCAAACGAACGGATGGAGGGCAACCCAGTCGGGCGATGAGCAACTGGCTCCCGCCCGGCTAGGTTGCCCTCGTTCTATGAGATCGTCTGCAATTCAACCGTCACAAGGGACAACAGCAAGGCCGCTTACATGTTGTTCCCATGTCGGGTCCACGGATTGGTCGGCTGCCAGACGTTCGGGATGGCGGTGGCAGTGTACGCATTCCATTCATCTTCGAGCGGCACACGCGATGTGTGGCCGTCCGCCCAGAAAATGTTGGCGCCTTGGCTGTGCCGACCGTGAATCAGGCCCATTGCAGTACCCTCAGCGTAGAAGTCTCGCAAGTCAAAACGACCTCGATGTTCACCGGTCACACGGCTAGGCTGGTGATAGGAATCCGCCAACACCAGCGTCTTCGAAGCCGACGTGAGTTCGTCCAGCCTGGCCGGTGAATCAACTCCACCACCATAGAGACCGCGGGCGTCACTGCCGAGGTGCTGAATGTTGTAGCCGTACTGGACCGTTCTCCAAAGGTCATGTGTCCGATTGTTCGTATTGGTCGGATCCAGCCGTGACTGCACTTCATCCCACGATCCACCATACGGATAGGTGGCTTCGCCAAAGGAAGGACAACCATACAGCACTGCCGTTGCAACGTATTCCTGACGCCACAGTTCGGAGGACCAATCTACGGAGTTGCCGCCGCCGATATCAAAGAAGGTCGTTGGGAACGTATCGCTGTTGTCCCCGAAGTACATATGGAAGCCCAGTCCGATCTGCCGAACCTGACTTGCACACTGAATACCTCGAGCCGACTCGCGTGCGGCGCCCAACGCCGGCAGCAGAATGCTGATCAGCATCGCAATAATGGAGATGACAACCAGAAGCTCAATTAACGTAAAGCCCAAGCGTGTTTTGATTCGAGGTGGAAATGAACGACGTGCATTCTGAATCATGATGCGCTCCTTGTTCGGTGAGACTGCCACGAGTTGTGCCGCCATACCGTTACAACGTGCCGCAACTCACAACTGGTGTTTTCATAACGGACGCGGCGCCTTAACGGGGTCCCTCAAGCGGATGAGGTTTAGAAGACAAGTCAAAGATCCAACACGTAGAAAAATCAGAGCACGACCCCATTGATATCATAATACTCTTCGATTACACATCCTACCGAATATCGAACGACCGTCAAGACTTCGCGCACGATTTCAACGAGATTTGTTGCGGCTCGGCCTGGACTGGATCGCCTGCGGAAAACATCGCCAAACGCTGCGATTTCGGCTTTATCCGCCGTACACAGCCGCAGGCATCCCCCACAAAGCGATTTATAAGAAGATACTTGAGTTAGAATTCCATTGGGTTTATAGTGATAACACAGCCTTGATTCCGTATGGTCATTTAGTAACAGTTGAGCGTCCGCTTTCAGTCGTCGGCCCTTAAGTGGCCGCAGTGCCCGGGAGAACTTCATTCGATGCGTAAAGTTGGTGGTTCAGCCCGTGTTGCCCGTTACCTCATGCGCCAGATCCGCACGCACGGGCCCGGGCAGTCCCTGCCATCGTTTCGCTCGATCAGCCAGGATTGCAAGGTCAGTGCGACCACGCTGTCGAGCGTCATTCGCCAGTTTGAAAAGCGTGGCCTGTTGGTCGTTCGTTCGAAACAGGGCGTCTACACCCCGCCGACCATCCCGGCTGAGCGAACCCGCGTCGAACTGCTGGACGTGCTGTATGTCGGCGCGGACCCGCAGGTGGTTTCGCACATCGCGTTCCGGCAGGACATGCTCTGGCATCTCGGCCAGCAGCCTTCACAGCTCGGCTACAGCGTGCGATTTCACGGCATCCACGCCGACCCCAGCGGCATCGCCGAAATCGAGCAGGTCGCGGAAGACCCCGAATGCGAAGCGTGTCTCGTCATCAACCTCTCATCGCTCGCCCACTTGCAGCCGTTGCAGGACGCACACGTGCCTTACGTCGCGATCTACCCCGAAAGTCCCGAAGTGCCCGCGCATAACTGCGTGACCGTCGACCACACGCACATCGTCGCCTCCCAGCTTCAGCATCTGCTTGATCGCGGTCATCGGCACATCGGCTACCTCTACAAGGTGCGCGACCATACCTTCCGCCGAAGCGAGTACTTTCAGCGCGAAGCGTTTTATCGCATGGCGTTGAAGCATCGCCTGCCGATCGACGACTCAGACGTGCAATACGCGGGCCTTGAAAGCGCCGATCAGATTGAGGGCATTCACGCACTGCTCGACAAACCCAACCCGCCCACCGCGATCATCTGCAACGACGCCCACTTGCCCGAGTTGTACAAAGCCGCGGAACACTTCAACCTGCGCATCGGCCATGATCTCAGCGTCATCGGCGCGAACGATGGCCCGGAAGTCACCGCCGTCTCCCCCCCTGCCACCACGCTCCGCATCCCGCGAGGCCAGGCGGTCAAAATCGGGCTCGAAATGCTCGAAACCATTCTGCACAGCAGCGACGCCACCACGCCCAACCGCAACGTAGCCGTCTCGCTGATTGAACGCGCTTCGACCGGCCGCGCCCCCACGAGCGTTCCGCGGACGCAAGCGCAACCGCAAGTCTCATCTATCTGACGTCTCGGCCGCCATCGCGCCGACGCCTCGCGACCGCAATGTCCGTTCGTCAAACCCCCGCATCAAAACCCCAGCCCCCGCGCATCCGGCTGCCGGGCAAACTGACGCACACGCTCGTCTGTAAACGACTCGGCCACGGCCGTGTCAAGCAACTCAAGCTGATGCTCGATCGACGGCCGTCGGCTGGCCGGCGCCACACCTGCCAAATCATCCAGCATGCTGCGCAACCGACGCACGACCTGCAACGAATCGCTGCCGTCCTGCCGAATCTCGTCCACCGCCAGGTGCAACAGATCTTCCCACGTCGACATGTGCAGCCAGACCCGCGGCTGACCCTCAACCTTCAGCACATGAACACGAGGCAGCGCCCGCGTCACCAGTCGACGCAACAGGTCGTGCAGTTGATCGATCGCCTGCACTGCCGTCGTCGCATCGTTCGCCCCGGTGGCCAACCCGCGTGTGGCCACGTCCACCAACAGTCGCATCCCATACGCGACATCGCGCTCAAACGTGCGCTGCGACGTGATGCTGACATGCTGCTCCACACCCGGCGGCCGACCGCCGCGCAACTCAAGCAGCGGGGCGTCGGCGGGCACAAACGCACCGAGCGTCGGCAAGACGACAATGGTGCATTCATACCGCGCCGCCGCTTCCGACAGGTCACGGTCGTTCCAATCCGAAAACGCCCCCTCGCGCGGCGAGTCGATCACCACATCCGCCGGCCCGCTCGGCGTCGCCGCTTCCGGCGCGTCCACGTACGGCTCCGTGTAATACTGCGCAATCGTCAGCCGTGTCTTATCGCTGATCAACTTGACGATCGAACTCACACGCGTCGTATGAATGATGTGATTGCTGTAAGCCGCAAACGCGCCCAGACTCACCACCGCCATCACAAACGCCACCGTCACGGCCAGGCTCGCCAGTGCCTCGCGATCTTCCTCGGCGATGGTCAACCGCAAACTCAACATCACCGTCAACGCATAGGTGAACGTCGCCACGAACACGCCGATCGTCCAGTAGCTCGGCCGATCCTGCACCAGCAGCGACAGCGCACGCGGCGAATACTGCTGACTCGACAGTTGAATCACCACGGCGATGACATTGAAGATCAGCGCGATCAACGTCGCCGCCGCCGTGGCGATCGCCCCCAGCACGCTCCGCGCCGTGTCGGCTTCGCCCTTGAACACCGGCACGGGCAGGTCACGCCATTCCACGACCGTGTCCACCCCCAGCGTCACGCCCGCCAACACCACCGCCGCCAGCGCCCCCACCGTTGGCGCGACCCACAACCGGCCGCGCGGCCGACTGATGATCCGAAACCAGTCCTGCAACTTCATGGCCGATGATATGCCGCCCCACCACCGGCGGCTTTCGCACCTCACGTAGAGCAGAGCTTGCCCTGCCATGGCGTACGTCCATCATGCGGCAGGGCAAGCCCTCCCATGCCAACGTGAATTCACCCCTTCATGCGCACCAGGCCGACGCGCCGGCCCACACCGGAGGCTCGCTTCGGCAAGCCACCGGCGAGTGCCCGGCCAACGGTGTCCGCTCCCGGTCAGACGCGTGAACATGGATGGGCAGCCACGCGACTGACCAATCGGAAACGACAAAAAAGGTCGGCAACCAGCGGGATGCGACCCGGAAACCCCAGCCACCTAAGGCTCGGCCATCCGGCGCATTTGCGTGTTGACCTGGCTGCCCGGGAACAGTACACCACGACCTCACGATCTCCCGCAAAGGCCCGGCAGACACCGGCCTCGTCTGAAAGATGTGTAACTCATCCGCCAGCCCGGCCGCGCACAAAGCAGCCGGGCGGCGGGTGATTTTTCCAATGATCGCCAAGTACCCGGCCCAACGGCCGGTCCATGCCTATCTTGATGGGCGTCATGTAGCACCCAATACCGGCTACTTTACATCGGAAAGCTTCATCTCCATTTGACAACTGAACGCGTCGCTCTCGATCGGCTGAAAGCCGAGCCGGTTCAGAAATACCCTTGCTCGCTTCCCCCCAGAATGCTCGAGTACGGATACGGCTGCATCCGCGATTGCGTGCCATTTTCAGAATATCTTGGAATAGCAGATGGCCAAAACCTTTGCCTCTCGCCGAATGAATTAGTTGTACCGTTCAATCTGAATTCGCAGCATCCACTTTCGACTCGTCACTCGACAAATGACTTGTTCGCACAGTACTACCCGCCATCAACTCGACCGGAATAACAACCTTGTGTGGCACATCATCAACGTCCTGACTGTTTAACTTTTCAACCAGACGCTTCATCGCCTTGCGTCCAATCGTTCGAGGAAAGGTCGCAACCCGAGTCGGCGAGGGAACCATTAACCGCAATGCGTCCAGGTTGTCGAACCCGACGACGCTGATATCGTCGGGGCATGAGATACCATGCGAAACCAGATAATGCATGAGATACATCGTACTGAACCCGCTCAAGGCGATGATTCCGACGGGGAACCCATCGCCGCTCGTTTCCCACTGCTCCAGGGTGTCACGGATCGTCTGCTCGTCATGCTCAATGACTTGGGGAAAGTCACCTGGCCGCATCGCCAAGCCATGCATCATCAGTTCCATCTGGATGCCCCAAAGGCGCTGCTTACACGGGATGTATTGAGGTGTCGTTACCAGACAGCCAATCCGCTCGACGCCTGCAGCTATCAGCTGCTGCGCTGCAAGACGGCCCCCCCAAACATTGTCGGAAAGGACGGAGTCGACCGCAGTACCTTCAACCTCCGAATCCGCCAACACCACCGCCTTGCCAATCTTGCGTAAAGCAAAGACCAATTCCGGCGTGGGATTGCCTGTCAGAAGAACGCCATCACGCTGTTCGCAGGTCCGCAACAGCGATGCGGTGTCTACGTCCCCGCGATGTTGCGTTTCATTCCAGTAGGAAAGATGCTGCTCAACCGGTCCATAGTCCTCGACGAAATCCTGAATCCCGGCCAACACCTGCATCTGGAAGCCGCCGGGAAGCGTCTCGTTGTGCCGCGAAAACTGGCATAACACTACCTCTACCGAGAACGGCCGCCGCTTTTCGTGACGTAAACGCCGCGACGCCCGTCGTCGCGAGAGGTAGCCTGACTCACGCAGCACCGCCAACACCCGTTCCCGAGTATCGTCGGCGATATGAGCCTTACCGTTGATGACGCGGGAGACCGTGCTATGCGAGACGCCCGCTAACTTGGCGATGCTACGAAGGTCGGTCGCTTGCACTTTAGTCTGCACCTCGCTGCTCCTGCACCAAACACCCCGGTTCTGCACCAAACCTACCTTTTCCAAGCTCCCTGTCAACACTACACAATCTTCAATAAAGACTCAGGCAGAACTGCCCCGCCCCCCCTCGGACTGAAGTAGAAGTGCCCCTTTCAGCCGGATCAAGGAATCTGATGCGGGCTTTGCCATTCATACTTGCGTGCTTTCGTCTTGCTTTCGATTGTAACGGTTCAGGACAGGGCGAATGTCGACGCCGGCTCCGGCGATGCGTCCAGCGGTACCAGTCGCTGCGCGTTGCCTTGGATGATCGCGGACCATGCTGCATCACTCAGCCCCAGTTGACGAAGAAATGCCAGCAACTCCCCACCGTAGTAATCGCGGGCAAACAGAATGCGATCCTGAAACCGTTCCAGCAGATCGCGGCTGAACGCGACATCGCGCTTCAGCGCCCGCAGTGCCGAACCGGCAGAGAGGTCGGCGTACAGGTTGGGATAGCGCTCCAAAAGTTGTTCGATCCGGTTGCCGGGGGCGATTGGCCCTTCCGGATAGTTGGAGGGGGCCTCGTCTGCGTCGCCGCTGATCTCGCGCCAGAAGCCGGGCGCGTGACCGATGAAGGTCGTCTCGGGGCAGACCTGCAACGCTCGCTCCAGGTTGGCCACTGTGCCGCCGTACCAAGCGGACTGGTAGACCTGCCGGCCGGTCATCTTTTCGGGCAGATAAGGTACGTCCAGGTGCAGCACCACCGGCATACCCAACTCACCGGCCTTGCGGTAGAGGTTCAGGCAACGTGGATCGTCGAAGAGAATGCGGAACTTCCACTCGCCGCACACGCGCACGCCGTGCATGCGATGGGCCGCTTCCAGCAGCGATGGCGCGTCGCCAAGACATGGGTGCGGGCAGTAGCCGAGGATGAAGCGGTCCGGGGCACGATTGCGTACCTTGATCAGATCCGAGAGCACGATGCCTGCATGTGTACCGTCCGGCCGCAGGTGTTCGGGGTTGAGCACCCGGTGATACGCTGGCGAATCTTCTGCAGGGGCGATTTCCCAGGTGAGCAGCCACGCGAGATCGATGTCATGCTCGTCGAGGTCGGCAATGAGGCCAGTATCATCTCGACCATGCCAGAACACGTGCTGATGGGCGTCAATAATCATTCCGTCATTTCCATAAGCCAGTACGTCCTTGCAGATCGTCGCCAGCATCGTTGATCGGTGGCACAGTCAACTCGCTGCCCGGCTCAAGATCCAGCGCCACCAAACTACTCAGTGAACAGCTTCCAGTAAGCCGCCTCCTCCAGTTCGCCAACAGTTGCAAGCATTACAACTTTCGCGTTGCTAGTGGGCATGGCCTCACCTTAAAGTTCGTGAGCGTACTCCGCGACCTTGCGAAAGGCGGCCGCATACTGCTCAATTCGCTCGGGCACGTCGTGCTTGAACCAGGGAATGCCCATCACACGCTGAGCCAGCCCTTCGCTGATCGGCAATGCCCCGGCCGACTGCCGTACGTCGCGCTGGCCGAAGGCCAGCGCGGTGGGTCGTCCATGGTTGAAGATATCCGCGTCGTGGAAGAACGCGTATGCATGCAACGGTGCGTTGAGGCCCGGCCTACACATGGGCACCCCCTCGGCCTGCACCGCTTCACAAAAGCGATCGATCGACAACCCGCCCAGTTCCTCCGGCACATACAGGCCGCGGGCGTGGTACCAGCCGCCCATCGTTGAGTCCGGCTCGTCAATCCGGTGCGGCCGCAGACCCGGCACGCCCTCGAGCAACGACCAGAACCGATTGATCGCCTTTTGAATCTCGGCGATGCGAGCCGGGTAATGCCTCAACTGCACCCGCCCCATCGCGGAGCACATCTGGTTCAAGCGGTGCTTGGTGGCTCCCAGCGGCAGGCCCTTGAACTTGAGCAGCGCTTCGTCGTGCACCTGCTGATCCACGGGGTTGTAGTTGCTCGCCACGCCGGTGCGTTCGTAGTGGCCGAATGCAACACAGCGTTCGTAGAGCGTCGGATCGTCGGTGGTGATGATCCCGCCTTCACCGATAGCAAAGCTCTTGGCACCCATCAGGCTCGCCGCGGCGATGTCGCCGAGCGTACCGCACATTCGGCCCTTGTACATCGAGCCGTGGGCGTGGGAGTTGTCTTCAATAACCTTCACGCCATGCTTGCGGGCGATCGGCTGGATGCGGTCGTAGTCGGCCGGATGGCCGGCGTAGTTCACCACGACGATCGCCTTGGTCTTCGGCCCGATACGGTGCTCGATGTCATCCGGATCAATGCACAGCGTGATCGGGTCAATCTCGGCAAAGTTGACCGTCGCCCCCAGCGTCAGCGCCTGTGCTGCGCTGGCCCAGTAGGTGATGCTGGGGCAAATGATCTCATCACCCGCGCCAACACCGCAGGCCCACATCGCCGCCAGCAGACCCGCCGTGCCGTTGCAGGTCGCCAGTGCGTACCGCGAGCCCTGCCAGGCGGCATACTCCGCTTCGAACTGCTTAGTCAATTCCGTACCGGACATCTGACCCGAGCGCATCACCGCCGCCACCGCCTGCACATCCTCGTCGGTGACGATCGGCCAGTGAAACAGCTGCCGTTCATTCTCGGTCGCGATTAAGGCCGGGGTGCCATTGTGGATGGCGAGCCTACTCTTGCGTATTGTTTGATGCGAGGTCATTACTGCTCTCTGTGACAGAGGCGGGTTTCGGGGTGTAATCCGTCGGATCGGAAGCAGACTTCTAGCACAGGCGGTCAGGCCAGTACTAGCGCCTGGGCAGAAGCACTCGTAAGCGCTGAAAGCATTTCACAAACATTACCGATCGCGACACACTCAACTGAATCGGCCGCACCATAATAGATCTTGACTTCTCCACTATCTTCGAGAATAGCGCCCCCAGGAAAAATAACGTGATTCCTGAACCCCATCTCCTCTGCCGCTTTACCCTCGCCGGTTTCATAGTCGGCTTCAGGTGATATCAGAGGTTCAGCATGCACTCCGATTACCTTTGTGGGATCATCGATATCCAAGAGCGCGAGCCCTGCGTAATACACTTTCGGCCACTGCTTTTCCCATCCATTCTTGCTACGAGTCGTATCACAGTGCACAGCATGAAAAATGCAGAGCCAACCTTTTTCGGTTCGAATCGGCGGAGCACCAGGCCCGATTTTATCATTGGCATAGGGCACTGACTCATTGGTCATCACCAAACTCGTATCGCCCCAGCGACGCATGTCTGAAGATCGACTGAGCCACATGCCATAGAGCCCCGCCCCCATTTTCGGGCCACCATACTCATTGAACGGTCGTTCCAGACGGACATAATCGCCTCGGATTTTTTCAGGAAACAAGACCATATTCCGATTGTCCGGCGCTGTCAGATGAACGACCTTCCAGTTTTCGAAATCATCGGTTACCGCAATGCCTCCACGCAGGCCATGCGTGGTATCTACAGCAAAACACATGACCACTTGACCATCGATCACGGTGAGTCGCGGATCATAAAATCGGTGAAGTTCCTTGTCCGCATCGCGGTGAGGATAAAACGGAGCGATCAACTCAACTGCTTTATTTCTGTCAATACATGGCTGAGGCGCTACGTCCCATTCAAGCCCGTCATCGCTGAACGCCAAGCCGAGATTTGTACCATCGAAATCAACGTCACCCCATCGACCGAAGTCGTTACGAAACACCATAACGTATTTGCCCTGGTACTTGCAGACTCCGGCATTGAAAATCAAGGTGGCAGCATAGGGCACTTGTTCATGTGTCAGGACTGGGTTTTGGGGGTGTCGTTGGATCATGGGTTTGAGTTCTTCATTCGCTTCACAGAAACAGTTGGATCAAAATCACGCTGTCCTCGATGATCGGTTCGAACAAGCTACCACGGACCACGATACATTGGACAAATCACGCCCGAGGCACCGACTTGGCAGGTCGAAAATCATTTCATCATCGAGGGCAGCGGACTACTTCATACCCAGCTCAATCCTCACGCTTCCAGAGCACGTCGGCGACGCAAAAGAAGCATCGTCGTGCCGAGGCCCAGCAATGCAATCGAACCGGGTTCGGGAATCAGCGTCACCGCCAAGTCCGGATGGTAAGCTGCACTGCCAGCATCATGACTCGTCACGATTCTGCTGCGGGTCCAAGCTGTCACCGGCTCATGGGTGACCGGGTCGATGTTCATGATCATGAGTCCGTTATTGTCCCCATTGATCCAATCAATGAACAAGCTGTCTTTGATTCCAGTCAGATCAAAGACCAGCGCCTCCGGGTTCGACGAATTATGATGGTCGACGGCAGTCGCAAGCAGCGTCTGCGAGTAATCAACACCGGGAGTATGAGCCCCCGCCGAGCCTGCCCAGGAGACGGTGGGGGAATGGCGGTACAGATTGTTCCACGATGCACCCTCCTCTGTCCACGCACTATTCGCGTCCGATACCGCGAACAGGCCTAGCGTCATGTCAAGTACATTGCTGAGCGAGTTGTCTCGAGCATACAGCGTGAGCGTGATGTTCTCGACGAGGTTCTCCTGCCCAGCAAGACTGGTGACGTCAAAGCGGATCAGCCCCTTACGGAGGTAGCCGCTGCGGGCGCCGACTTCCATGTTATGGGTTGCGGCAACCGCGGGATCATACCCATAGTTGTTGTTAGGAGCCTCTTGATTGAGGTAGGTCATATCCGAATCGACGAAATGCACAATGTCTGCGATCAAGGGATTACAGGGAACTGCGGCTGCAACAATGGCTGCTGCCATCGCGAAGTGTAGTCTTCGAGATCCCCCCTTGGTGATGAACGACATGGGCTGACGGAACATTTCAAATGATGATTTCTGCAGATGCGACATTTCAATTCTCCTCAAAAGGTGTACGGGTGTACGCTTTGGTTTAAAACGCGTACTGTTCATTGGATCGGATAATGTAGCGTTGGAGTTGCTCGTCACTTCTTCTGCTGACATGCCCGTCGGTGTAAAGCGTGTTGACGCGACCTCTCGGTCCATCAGCCAGCGAGCCGAGTGGGCCAGGGGTGTGGTTAGAACCCCATGTTCCAAGAGGTGTTGGTAACCAGTTGCCGGGGAATGCCCCCCCCACTGCGTAAGCGATGTCGCTTAGCATGACTTGGGATTGCCTTCGGATTGAGGACGGATCCGTATCGCGCGACAGGTACCGCGGCGGCACCATGCCAAACGTCCACTGCGGCTCCAGTCCGACCGTTTTCATCCAGTCGTACAGCGGCGTGTAAGTGGTAAGCCAGTAATCTGACACCAATGTGTTGGCGGGGTTGTAGCTGATCCTCTGTTCGGCAGCAGGGCAGAAAAAAAGTTCCCCGTACCGTTCCTGGCTTGCCGTTGCCCCCGGGTTGAACGTTCCGACTAATTGGCTGATTTCACTTGACGTCTGATTCGGCCATATGGCGAAAAAATAGGGATTGCTGCCGGAAAAGTTTGCTCGCGAATGGGGCAGCTCATCGCGATTGTCGACCGCGTAGGAGATCAAGGCAATACCAAGCTGACGCTGGTTTGAGCCACATGCTGTCTCTCGAGCGGCCTGCCGCGCGTTACTCAATGCCGGGAGCAAGATCGCGATAAGTAGCGCAATGATCGATATTACCACGAGAAGTTCGATGAGTGTGAAACCAGCAAGAGTTGTTCCGGTGCGGCCTCGTGCGGCTGCAAGATGCGGGTCGAGCTCATGGATACAATATGAATTGACGGCCATCGAGGATACTCTCCTAATTATCTGAGCTATGAGACAAAATGCCCAGTGGCTGCGCGGTACTAATTCGTTTCCTCCGCTAGAAGGCGAAGCGCCTGATCTCGCCATTGATCCATCGAGCGGCCAATCGAATCCTGCATAGGCGTGTGAACGCCACCATAGGCCTCCACAAAGTCGAGGATCAGACCCGTGCGACTGTGATCGAGTAAACGTTGCGCCTTTTCGCCAATCGTGCCGGTATCTTCATCTTCGGCGAGACGCTTGATTGCGGTGATGAGATCGTGGTCAAACATCCCTTCTCGGAAATTGACCAGTCTAAGTGAACCCCGAAGATCGCCTGAACGATCACGGTAGACGAGCCCGCCCGTGCCATATCGACCAGCACTTGGCCAACTGATCGGATCCCAGGAGGTCAGCGGGTCTTCCCCGAGCCCTTCCCGCTCATGGTGACGCGACCAGTCACTGAAATTGTAATACAGCCAGCCTTGCGAACCCTGCTGGTGAATCCCCCAAGGGAGGGCGCGCGACCACACAAGCGGTCGCCAGATTTCCCAGTCGATCGTATAGGTCCATACTTCGCGACCGCGGGCTTGTGCCTCGCGGGCCACATCGACATCAAAGTGGTCCAGCGACGGAATCCAGATGTCAATGGGTAGGTCCAGATACTCTATTTCCATTTTCTGTGCTGTAGAAGCTGTTCGAATCTGCGGATAGCGTTCTTTCACAGATCCAAACACGGCTTTGATCGTCTGTCGGTTCTCGCTGGTATTGAGATAGGTTTCGTCGAATCCATAAATCACGGCGTGATCGAGAAGCCCACTCTCAGCCATCCTGTCCCAAGCTTGTGACGGATATCTTGCGTCAATCCGTTCGACGAAACGCTCAGCCGCGCCATCGATTCCGTGCTGGTTTCGCCATTCGAAAATTTCCATTTCATACGCTTGATGAAGGTTGAAAGTGGTCATTCCTTTCTTGACGAGTTCACTTATTTTTTCCAAGTCAACCGCAGGCTCGCTCTGCCTGAGATAGATCGAACCGTATGGTCGCGAGTTTGGGCTGATGCGGTAATCGAGAAAGAAATCAGGATTGTTTTGGCCGTAATACCCCACAGCCACCAGCGTATTGAGACTAGGCTGCACCGGCATATCCACAGCGACGATCTCTAGCTCCACGGGCACCTGAACAGAATTGTCGTCGATGCTGGAGTCCGAGTTCTCCTGACTAACCGTTACCGTGCCAATGTATCGTCCAGGAGGCGCGTCATGGGAGGCCTTCAGCGTAAGCAGAAGCGGCTGAATCACGCGAGGCGCTTCGATATCGATGGAACCATCCCATGACAATAACGGGTCCGCATACCAGCCCGGCCGCTCAAAACCGCTACGTTCCCGATCTGAATTGGGTCCCAGATACACATATCCAACCAGATCAAGGCCTATTTCAAGTAGCTCGTCTGGAAGCGTTTCGCCCGACGCTCTATCTACAAAGTCAGAGATGTCAACGGTGAGACGCCCGGGATCCGCATCCCGACGACGAACGAGACATAACTGATGCGATCGTGTTTCACCACGCGCCATCACTGTATCAAGCGCAGTTCGCCATCGATCGCCAATCCGATGTCCATCGAAAGCAACACGCTCATCGATCGGCGCGACATAGGCTCCGAAAGGACGTGATGGAAAATCCGAAGCCAGCCTGGCCTCCGTCTCCGCTGACGCGGTAAGCGTCTCCGTCCTGGTGCGGATACGCTTGAGTCGATCAACGACGCTTCGCGTACGATCGACGTCGGTCTGGGTCAGCGTTTCGACGTAATCAACCACTGGAGGTAGAAGCTCTGGTACACCGAGAAGCTGCTCCACTTCGTCGACATGTTCCGAGTCTATACCCAACAGGTCTTCAGTACTACGACGCGGTGTAAATTCGGATCGTAGTTGAATGTTGTCAAAGAAGACTGTCTTGTCGGCATCGGGCATTCTTAACAAGAGCTGCAGGCCGATGACATCGGCAACACTCTCGACGTCCCCACCCGAGACAAATCCGGGAATGCTCATCCAAATTCGATATTCCCCAGGTCCCATATTATGCCGATGCCACCGTACTCGATCCATTCTCCTGCTGGACCGTTGCACGAGAACAAACACCGGCGTGTTCGGCTGGGTAACCTTTACATCCAGAGTCAGGTATTGATAGGGTCGCCAGTCACGCACCGGAAGGGCTGCGGCATTCAGCGTCACCCCGGGCCATGCTGTGGTTTTTCCGGGACGGTGCGCGGGAGCGTCAATGCGAAGCGAGTAGCTTCCAGAAGTCGCCCATTGGCGGGTCCGTCCGTAGCGAACGGGTCTAGCGTTCGGCAGACTTTCAAACGGATCGGAGAAAGCTTTCGCGCCACCCATCCCCTCCTCAAAATCAGCGATGTGAACGTCAACCGATGACTCGGCATGGCTGACGCTAATCATTGCGAAAAGCGAAGCAGTTACTACAACCACCACCCCCAAAGTTAACGCGGTATTGAAGAGTTCTACCCGTCGCTCAATCATTTCCTGCCCCTTTGACGTGTGCATTCATCAAAATATTCGTGTTGACGGCCACGGCCTCAGCCATGGTCACCATGCTTCTTCAGAATCGACCGCGGCCAGACAAGACAAATTTGCGCGTACGCAAGCGAGAATGAAATCGACGCTGCCACCGATTATTGGGTCTGCACCAAACTCATCTGGTGCAGAATATTTCATTCAAATATCTACACCAAATTAGCACGTCGATTTTGCTTGTCAAGGTTTTGCAGAAAATTTCGTAGTAGAAGCATCCCGGGTTCGTAATGCTCCGGACTCGGGCCAGGATGCGATATACCTCGATTAACAGCTTGAAATCTAAGGTTACACCAGGTGAACGTCGCTCATGGCGGCGCGTCAGGAACTGGATTTGCCCCTGCCTTTCCCCAGCCGGTTGATCGCGGGCTCCCTGGGACGTCCGCACCAAAATGGTGCAGCGCTGTCGCCCCTGGGGCACGCAACACTGTCGCCGAACCTGGGCCATGGGCGTGATGCTGGACGCCGAGGACGCATCCGGTATTGCAGGGCGGAAGGGTGCGGACCGACGGGCTGCTCTCGCGCTGCGGCTCAACCAGCAAGGACACGCCACGCGATACATCACATCGCTGACGATGAGGGCGGGGGTGGACTGGTTCGATCGATGACTTGCCGACCACTCATGGTGTTCGTTCATGTCCCCAGCATTGTTACTGAGATCCAGCAGGGGATGCGGGGTGATGAGCCGGCTACGGAATGATTCGCCATCATGTAGCCGACCGGCCATTTGCCTGGGTCAGAGTTTGTGAACAGGAGGGCCCGGGAATCGTGAACGTGCGCTCCGCCTCATTGCCCCAGTGGTAGGCGATCAGCGTCGGGTGCTCGTGATCCGAGGATCGGTCGGGATTCATCGCGTCCTCCAGCCAGTTGGGAATGTCGGGCAAGCGATGCGTCGTGACATTGATGCCGGCTGGTGTAATGTCCAACATCCGAAAGCAGCATGGCCCCACGCCCACCGATCCGGTGACGATCTGTGGCGTTCGGGCGATCGGCATCACACTGTTGATGTGCTGATGGCCGCAAAAGTAGGCGCGGATGTGGTCAGTGTGGCACTGGATCAGGTCGACAAGCTGTGGGATCACCGCGCTGATCCGGCCATAATCCCATGTGTGACAAAATCCATCGCTACGCGAGGGCACCAGTGGATAGTGACAGAATAAAAGCGTCGGCGTCTGATCCTCAAGTTGACGCGCAAGCCAAGCGACCTGTCCGTCCGTATCTTCATCGCGGACGGATAGAAAGACGCCTTTGTATCCCGCCAGGTCCATCGTATGGCGAATGCCCTTTTCGCCGAACAATCGCCCGAAGTTGGTTTGCTCCAGCGGACATTCTTCCATGTCTTCCATACCCGGATAGCGCTCGGCGAAAGCTCTGGACGGTGCAATGTCGTGATTGCCGGCCACGACCTGAAACGGAATGCCCGTTGCACATAGTTGCTCATGCACCCATTCAAGTTCGGCGATTTGGGCCGATCCGCGGTTAACGCAATCGCCGCCGATCACCACCAGGTCAATGGTCGACTTGTGCTGGTGCAGGTACTCAAAGAATCGCGGCACAGCAATCGCCGCTTTGGGGTAATGAGGCTCAAAGGGTTCAAAGGCGTGCAGGTCATTCGCATAAAGAATTCGCATCGGGTGGTTGAACTCGCGGGGGTGTGGCGGGAAGAGATAACGCGCTATTCGTCCGGCTTCCGAGCCGACGATGGCTATTTTCGAATCTCATACTGATATAGACACCAGCTCATCGGCTGCGCGAGGGAGAATGGCAGTTGGCTGGCCTCGTCGACGACGGCTTCGAACGACGCGCCGTGACCGATGACAGGCCTGGCCATGATGGCCGTGCCGGGATCAAGCCAGGTGGCAAGTTGCGCCTTGGGCCGTGCGTTCAATTCACGATAGACCAGCAGGTATCCGCCGTGGTCGCCGACCGACTGGAAGCCGGGCCAACTCGTACCGGTGGGCTCTTCCCCAATGGGCAGCACGGGCGAGGCATGCAATGCTGCCTGATGCGCACGGTACGCCTTCACCAGCGGAACGATCTCGAATGCGGCTTCAGGCAGGTTGCACGCTTCAAACCATCCCAGCGGATGTGCCGCCAGCGTCGTGGCGAAGGCGTACTCGAAGCCCACCTGCCGCGGTGCCAGCGGGTCGTCCTGCGGGTACTGGTTCGCATTGCGCCAGATGTTGAGCCATTCGATCTGAAACCGCTGCGGCGGAACGTAGCGCGCGAGCTGCCAGAGATTCCGCAGTGTCCAGTGCGGGTAGTAGTTCTGCCAGTCGGTGTAGCGATTCTCAAGAAAAACGAGCCCATACCGATTGCCGTCGAAGTAGCCCAACCGCCGGCCTGCGGTGGCATCGAGGTTGAACACCACCTGGCCATCGGTTTCTGCAAGCACGCGGTCGAGCATCGCGCGGAATCGGCGGTCGGCCGCCCGGTCGGGGATCTCGACAAGATCGATCTTGAACATTCGCACACCAAGCGTGCGGTGCAGTTCGACCAACCGCTGCGCGTCCTTCTCCCAGTCGGCGTAACCGTTGGCGCGCGAAGGCGCGAACCACAGCGCGACCTCCACCCCCAGTTCCTTGCCCCGCTGGATCACCGGCTCCAGGCCGTTGGGAAAGCGTTCGGGGTGGACCGCCCAATGGTCGCTGCGCTGCCAATAGGATTCGTCGGGAGCGACATACGTCTGCCCCGTCTGCCATCCATCGTCCAGTTGCAGGTGACTTGCTCCGAGCCTGGCGCAAGACGCCAGTTCGGCCAGCGCGAACGATTCGCTGATGCGGTTGTCCTTGTTTCGATCGCCCCACGTGTTGACCAGCACCGACGCATCGCGATCCGGACGCCGGGCACGCAGGCGGTGCTGGTAGTCGCGCAGCGCCCTCAGCAGACCCGTCTCGCCGCCGCGTGCCATGCCGATCACCGTGCCATAGCCCTCGACCCAAACATCCTCGCGCAAGTCCGCCGGGTCCAGACCCAACCCGACCATTTGCACGCTCTTATTGTCAAAGCGCACATCACAGTCGGGATAAGCAAGCTGGGCCTCGGCAAGTGGCGCTTCCTTCAGCAGGAACACGCCTGTGTTTTCGATCAAAGCTTCGATAAGCACGAGGTTGCCGCGGGCCATTTCGATTCGGGCCCACGGCATCCGCGTCTCAGCATGCACAAGGTTGTTGTGCCAGTCGGTGGCATCACGCAACGCCACGCATGTCAGGCGGGTGTGGCGATGGTGCAGGGGCAGGCGTTCGGTGACCGGCGCGAAGAAGTCGGGCCGACGTGCACGCGCGGTCGATTCGATATCGCTTCGATCCATCGCACCGACAGCGGTGCTGCGCCAAGGGCCGTCCCCCCGGCCCCGCAGCGCCAGATCGCAGGCGATCGCCGGACAGTCGGGGTATAGCCGAAACGTTCGCCGCACCGCCAGGCGGCCCAGCCGAACTGTCACCACCGCCCGCACGTGCGCCGTGTCCACAGGGCCGCCGGGCACCTGCTCCACATCAAGCGTTCCCTCCTCGGGTTCGCCAGCAAGCCCGGGCAACACAAGGTCCGGCCCGTCGGCCTGCAACGACCAACAGTCGCCCGTATTCACATCCATCAGTTGTTCGCCAATGAGCGCCCCGCCGTTCCAACGGTAGCGGCGCTCAAGTCGGCCTGTACTGAGTGTGAGAATCTCATCCTTCAGTACCGCGGTGCAGGCTGGTCGGCCACTGACAGGTTTGGTTGCATTCTGAGACATGGGACGGCCCTCAATGTTGCTTCGCCGTGAGTGGAGGAGGTGGGCTGGTGGTTAGGGAAAGATGCCCTCGACGCTTTCGATGTACTGCATGATTTCGGGGTGGGGGCCGAGTCGCCTCATCTGGCCGCTGAAACTGATGTCCGCAGCCATTATGTCGTCATAATACTTTGAATCAAGTTCCGCCATCTCCAACTCGGAGAGCGACTGTTCCAGTGCGGCCTGGCGTTCTCTGTTCTCCTCCATTCGCTTGCCGATCACCTCCAGTTCCGAGCCCCCGCCTTCGCAGATTATTTCAGTCCATTGCGGGGCGTATCACCAGATGATTGATGAAACGCGGGCCATTGAAACGCCGTGGGGTCATCAATCAAATCGGCAAGCAAGCCTCACAGCTTCGCACGGCTGATGCTCGCCCTTGATGGAAAAAGCGTAGCGGAAGCACGCTCGTTTTGTTGCAGGCATGGCGAGCGGGGGACATCGTAAGGCTGATTGTTCTGGCGCAGTGAACATGTCGCCATCACACCTGCTGCCACGCTCATGCGGGCATCAAGCGGGCAGGCGCCACGTGACTGGCCAGTCCGGATGAAGTTCAGGAAATCGTCGATGATCTGAGGGTCGGCACCGCCGTGCGATCCGGGCACAGGCGGCACGGTGATGGTTTCGTAGTTGTTGATACTGGCACCGCACCGCTTGGTCCAAAGTTGGATGTGAGCCGGGTGCTCATCTGTTGAATTGCAGCCGATATTCTCGATCCGACCTTGCGTGCCGATGATGGTGTAGTTGCGATGGCCATCGGGGGTATAGTGGCATTGCTGATAGCTCGCTTGCACACCATTGTCCAGTTGCATCAGCATCATGCTATGGTCTTCGACGTCAATGATCGGGCTGAAACCTGCCTGAGACAGGGGCGGCCAGTGTGCTTCGTTCGCGACCGCCGACACGTATTCGTCGGCCTTGCGGCGATTCTGGACCCGGTTGTAGACGCTCAGCTTTCCCATGCCCACCGTTCGCTGCGTATAGCCGCCAGCGAACCAGTGAATCATGTCGATGTCATGAGCGCCCTTCTGCAGCAGCAGTCCGGTGCTGTAGCGTTGTTCGGAGTGCCAGTCTTTAAAGTAGGCGTCGCCGCCATAGTCGACAAAGTGGCGACACCAGATCGCCTGGACATCGCCGATCGTCCCCGCGTCGATGATCTGTTTCATCTTCTGCATGACCGGGAAGAATCGCATGTTGTGACCGACGTACAGCCGACCCGATCCACGGTCCGCGGCGGCGAGCACGCGATCGCAGCCTTCAATCGTGATCGCCAGCGGCTTTTCGAGATAGACGATTTTGCCCGCATCGAGTGCCGCGATGGCCTGCGCTTCATGCAGGAAGTCAGGTGTGGCGATAAAGATGGCATCAAGATCGTCCCGATCGACCACTTCAAGCCAGTCATGGGTTGTCACGAGACCGCTGCCACACAGTTGCCGGTACTCGTCGAACACCGCCTCGTTGGTATCGCAGGCGACCGCGATTTCCACACCAGCTTCCGGACGATGGGCCAGCTTTGCAATCCGGCCACGCCCTCCCGCGCCAATCACACCAAGACGAATCATGTTCGAGCATCCTTAATCATTGAAGCATCTGTTGGAAAAAGCGAAACAAACTGTACGTTATCTGCAATGGGCCAAGTTCGCATTGTCAGCCTGGAACGCGACACGTATGTAGCACGCCTGCTGGCCGTCGGTTTGTGGCCGTTCAAGATCACCGCGCAGGTCCGGAGAGACATCCACTTATGTTGGACGGCACCATCGGTGGAGAGACCGATGGTGCCGTCCAACTGCGATCGGGACGCCTCCAGCTTGTCGTCGAGCAGGCTGGCTGGCAGCTGGCTTACTGATACTCCAGCACGACGAAGCCGATGGATTGGGGTGCGACCAGCCAATCATCGCCTGTTTCGTCTGCTTCCATGGTTTCGGTCACATGCCAGTTGTCGGGGGTTTGAACGCTAAAGATCACGTCGTTGGCCTCGTGCAGATTGAAGAGTGTCAGCAAGACGCGATCGTTCAAACGGTGGGCGGTCATATGCCACTCCGGATTTTCGACGACGAGTTTATGGGCGGGCCAACGACTCACGCTGGCGGTGCCTTCGAGCATATTCTGTGGCGGAAATTCTTCATCGACACGCTCGCCTTCATGATAAAACTGCTCAACACGATCCAAGGTCCGTGTTGTTTTACTGAGCTTGATCCAGTAAGGCGCGTCCATCTGGTCCGGATAATAAAGCAGGATGCCATCTGCTCCTTCAGCAATGGCGCCGATGATCTGCTGATGCAAGCGATTGGGGTTGTTGAAGACCGAAGCGCCTGCGTAGCGAACGAGCAAAATCGGATGGAGCTCAGCTTCGGCGTTTTGTTCCTTCATGTTTTGACGCCAATTGCGTACGTATTGCATGGCGAGTTTGGCTCCGGCACCGCCATAGCCGACATAAATCTGGGGCTGGATCGCGTCGACATAACGGGCCATTTCCACCGCGTTGTAGCCATAGCCAAGGGTGGCCAATCCGGTGTCATCATAGCCGGGATTGGGTGTAAGCTCGAAGCGTCCGTCAGGCTTGAGTTCCTTGAAGCCTTCTGCCATGTGGCGTACATAGCGTGCAACCTGCTTGGTGCGCCAATCGACCCATCGCTTGTAAAGCTCGGCGATTTCGGAATCTTCAGTGATGTAAGTGCGTAGGCCGTGCTCGGCGATGTATGCGCGGAGCCGATCGAATGCCTCATCGGAAACGTCCATGTCCTGCTTGAAGCGTTCGATTGAGTGGTCGGAGAAGCCGAACCTGGCCTCGGGTTCATAGTCGACAGTCGCGATGCCATCAAACCTTCGGGCGGCTTCGGCCATGACCGAAACGCCGGGCAGGTCGGCGGGGTGGTAATGTTCCACGGCGCTGACGGGACAGGCGAAGCCACCGGCAAAAACCGCGCCAGTGGCGGTGACGTCAGGGTATTGGCTGCTGAAGAAGTGATCGTGATGCACGTCGCCGCCGTTGATGATATTACGTTCGACGAGGGCGGAATGCATGGCTTCGCTTGCTAGTTGCGTGTGGCCGATGCCAGCCTGCTGGAGAAAAGCGGCCAGGCCGGGGCCGCTGGCTTCGCCGGCGCGGGTGTAGCCATAGCTCCACATGCCGATCCGGGTCAGTCGGTTCTGAATACCAGGCTGATCGAAAGCGTGCAAAACCATGGGCCAACGTTGCTGAACGGCCGTACCATCCACCCGAAGCTCGATCTCGATGAAGCGTTGTTCGGCAGGCAGTTGTTCGGGAATATCGAGGTACAGCGCCTGGCTCGTCCATTCGGAGATGAAATTGGCGCCCGGATGCCCAGCCAAGAGGTGGTTCGAGACTCGCAGAGGCAGGCGATGCACCACACGCTCGCCCTGCTGTTCGTGTGACGGCTGATCATATTCGTGAAATTGCCCAGCGTGGTCCAGAAGTTTGACCTCAATGGGCAGACTGACGTAGACCTCCACCTTGTGCTCTTCAGCTTGTTGCCGTACGGCATCCGAAGCCTGAAACATCAGGAACACAGGTTGAATGTGGCCACCAACCATGTGCACCGTGCGATCCTGATTGATGGAAGCGGGAAGCAGGACCGGCCGCCAATCTTCCGCATGGACCGGTGTGGGGGCCGTCCCGGTCAGCATCATTGCGAACAGGATGCTGGCCGTCCATACAAGCCGCCTGATGTTGTGGTGGTTTCGAGTTTTATCTGACATATTCTGCTCCTGCGTAAGTGACAAAGATAAGCCTGTTAACTGCGAGGCGTGCGGTACCACGGCGTTCATGTGTCCCCCCCCGGGGCGATCGGATACGAAGCACACAAATGACGTTGAAAAAAGTCGGCTGCCGGTCTTCCTTGTTGAGAAACGTGGGCGGTGAAAATCAGTAAGCGCCGATCGGTTCTCCGTAAGGCACCCAGGACACATGCCCGTCTTCGTACAGGGCATGAGCACCGTCGTCGTGCCAGAAGCTGTTGAAGGAATTGCTGTCCGGCCAAGGATACGGGGCGCCGGCAACGGTCATGATGCCGCCTTCGCTGGTGGTGACCAGTTGCGCTCCGTCGACAATGGAAATCGCAGAGCGATGTACGATAAGCCAACGGGTGAGGTGGGCGCGGCTGTCGTCTTTCACCGCCAGGCTCAGCGGTTGGCCGGTGGATGTACCGATGGCGTTGCCATTGTGGGATTGGCGGTACCAATAGCTGTTGGGATAACTGCCGCTGGGGATCAGGGTGGTGTAGTCGTTGGGGTCGTTGGGGCATTGAAAGGCCGCGGAGTGACCCCAGGCCGCATTATCACGTTGCAGGTAATCACCATCGACGACCAGGGCACGGATGACGGTCAGAGGTGGGTAATGGTTGAATTGGCCTTCCATGCTGGGCAGAAAATCCCTGTGGTCATTGGCGTACAGATGCAGGGCAAGGCCGATCTGGCGCTGATTGCTCTGGCACTGTATTCTTCGGGCACTGTCTCTCGCTGCGCTGAGCGCCGGCAGTAAAATAGCGATCAGCATTGCAATGATCGAGATGACTACAAGAAGTTCGATTAGCGTAAAACCGGAACGACAACGGCATGATCGAGTCGAGGGGGCGCTTAACATTGTTATCCCTTCTAAAGGGTAAATGAAAGAACGAGAACGATTGATTCCAGAAATTGCCAGTTGGAGCAATCAACAATCCTCCTCAAGGTGAGTTACAAGGTGATCCGTGTGGTCATCGATCAGGAGTTGATCTGAAAGTAACCGCTGTTTGGTACGCGCCGGCCCGACGGAATCGCGAAGGACCAGACGACTGTTGATTACAATGTGCTGGGGTGTATCGCTGGGTTCTTGCAAATGCTGAAGTAACAGGCGGTAGGCGGCCCGACCGGTTTCTCCGCGGGGCTGGTGAATGGTCGTCAAAGCTGGCCTCGCGATAGAGGCGTTGGGCACGTCATCGAAGCCGACCACACTGATATCTTTGGGAACCTGTAGCCCTGCTTCGTGGATGGCGGTCATCGCGCCGATGGCCGCATCATCATCCGTCATGATCAAAGCAGTGGGTTGAATATGTTGAAGCAGATCCTTGACAACCGCGTAGCCTTGAGGGCCATGGCCAAGGCGGCTCTTATCGCCAAGAACCCAACGGCGAACATTGAAAAGCTGCATATGATGTTCGTGCCAAGCCTTGCGATAATGATCAAGTTTGCCCGAAGGCTGATCCCAGTCCCACTGGGCGCCGATAAACAGGGCTTGACGGTGACCGAGTCCAGCCATGTGGCGAGCAAGTTCCCGAATGGCAAGCAGTCGATTGACGCCGACACTCATGTGTGCCAAGGGTTCAGCATACTGGGTAAAGACGACCGGGACCGGCAAGTCGAGAAGCATGCGCACAGTGGCGGGGGGAACGGGAACAGGTCGGTGAAGGATCAGACCATCGACACGTCGACCGACGAGATCGCGGAGAATGCGCTGGGTGACGTTTTGATCCAAGGCGATATCGCGAGCGACGAGGAAGAGTTGGTAACCGTCGGCACTGGCGAGCGACTCAATTTCGCTGATGTCCATGAGCTGAATGGGCGTGTTTAGCGCCACGCCGACCAGAGCAATGCTCATGCTCGAGCCGCCTACAAGGGCTCGGCCGATAGGATTGGCTACGTAGTTCATCTCCTGAGCGATTTTTCGGATCTGTTCCGCTCGGCGAGCCGATCGCGGGTGGGAGCCTTTGATGGTGCCACTGAGCACGCGTGAAACGGTGCTGGCCGAAACACCTGCCGCTCGCGCGACTTGAGCTAGGGTTGCGCTGCCGGAATCAGGAGAGATGGAGACGTCTGAAGCCATTTGATCAGCCGCGGGATAAGGATTCAATGGGTCAGGCCGACACTGGAACGCAAACGCTTGCAACACTCTATCTTTTACCACCCACTCTGTCAATCTGAATTAAAGGACAACCTTAAGCGCACGGCGATGCTTTCAATTACCCACAAATCCGACGGGTCATGGAGGCGGGGGCCCGTTCTGCTTTCTATTATCTCCGGGCATCCCCATCACCTGCGGCAGTGGCCCCATGCCCAAGGAGTGTCTCGGCATGAATGCCTGGATTGAAGCGGAGCTCGACGGCTGCCGTTTTCCCGATCGACGGTTGGGCAGAAGGTTCGGCCAATAGCTTGAAGATCTTTCCAAGGGAATCGACCAGCCCCTGCCGCTTGGCTTGCCAGGACTGGGCGGCCACCAAAGCCGCTTACCGCTTTCTGGACAATCCGCGGGTGGATGAGAGCGCGATTCTGGCCGGCCATTTTCAGGCCACGCGGGCACGGTCGACGATGCCACAGGCTTGCCCCTGGTGCTGCACGATACGACCGATCTGTCGTATCAGCGGACACACTTCAAGCCGATTGGTAAGACTCACGAAACCTGTACCGGCAAAGACCGGAAGGAGCGTCCCCGCATGCACACGGTCTGCGGATTGTTGCTGCACTCAAGCCTCGTGGTGACGGCCACGGGACTGCCGCTGGGCATGCCTAGCGATAGAATCAGCCATCACTCAACCACTCTCATTGAGGCTGGTACATAGTTCTCAGGCAGTAAGACCCACATACCTTGCGACCTCAACCATTACCGTCAAATGGAGTACGGCTGGCTTCGGTAATGACCTCGCACGCATGTCCCGTCATTGCGACAGTAACCACGGACGCGCACAATTTTGGGGCACGCCATTCTGATTTGGCTGCCGTAGTAGCTGCCATTCTCAGCAACCCTCGATAGCGAGGTTTGCCTGTACTCCGATGAAGCATGCTGATTAGGTTCTGAATGGTACGCTGGTCGCGATATCCGAACCGATCCCTGGGACGATCGGTTGACGCCAAACGGGCGCGGATGTGTTACTTGGCGACTGGTCCCCGTGCCGCTGTCGATGAAACCCTTGCTGGTCGAGGCGGAACCGGACTGCAAATCGGCCCATAATCCCAAGCCTTGTTCGCGTGCCGTTCGTTCCAGACGAACCAGGTCGGCTTCGACCTCTTCCGGATGGGTAATCTAGGCATAGCCACGCCGCACCATCTCAACGCCGGCATCACGCCCATCCGGCAGGATGATTCGTGCCGGCATGCGCCCCTGCTCGTCGCGGCTCGTTCCACGAAACGTGATGCGTTTGTTGTCAACTAACTGCCAGAGGGCCGTACGAGATCTGCCGGCACTCCCCCCAGTAGCCTATAACGCGAACTCGTCCTTGACCCGTGCGAACGCATCAATGGCGGATTGCAAATGTTCGCGTGTATGACCGGCGGAAATTTGTGTACGAATCCGGGCCTTGCCCATCGGCACGACCGGATACGAAAACGCCACCACGTAAACGCCCAGCTCGAACATCCTCGCCGCCACCCGACCCGCCATCCCCGCGTCGTGGAGCATGATGGGCACGATCGGATGTTCACCTGGCAACACCTCGTAGCCAAGCCCGCTGATCTGCTGGCGGAAATACCGTGTGTTTTCATGCAGTCGAAGGCGCAGATCGTTCGACTCGCGTACCAGCTCCAGCGCCTTGATCGACGCAGCGACGATCGGCGGAGCTATCGTATTGGAGAAAAGATACGGCCGGGAACGCTGCCGCAGATAGTCGATGATCTCCTGCCGACCCGATGTATAGCCACCACTGGCGCCGCCCAAGGCCTTGCCCAACGTGCCGGTGACGATGTCGACGCGGTCTCGGACGCCGAAGTGCTCCGGCGTGCCGGCACCGGTGGCACCCATGAATCCCACGGCATGCGAATCATCCACCATGACCAGGGCATCGTAACGGTCGGCCAACTCGCAGATTGCGGGCAGGTTGGCGAGATAGCCGTCCATGGAGAACACGCCGTCGGTGGCAATCAAACGAAACCGACTGCCTGCGTCGCGAGCCTCGCGCAGCTTCGTCTCCAAGTCGGCCATGTTGTTGTTGCGATAGCGGAATCGACGAGCTTTGCACAGACGGATGCCGTCGATAATGGACGCATGATTCAATTCATCACTGATAACCGCGTCTTCGTCGGTGAGAAGCGTTTCGAACAGCCCGCCGTTCGCGTCGAAACAGGAGCTGTAAAGAATCGTATCGTCCGTGCCAAAAAATGCGGACAATTTGCTCTCTAGCTGGTGATGGATGTCCTGCGTGCCGCAGATGAAACGAACCGAGGCGAGGCCGAACCCGCGCTGGTCGAGTGCATCGTGCGCCGCCTGGATCAGACGTGCATTGTTAGCCAGGCCAAGATAGTTGTTGGCACAAAGGTTGAGAATGTTGTCGTGCTGATCGACGGTGACGTTCGCCTGCTGAGGCGAGGCGATGACGCGTTCGCTTTTACGCAGTCCCTGTTCGGCAAGGCGTTCGAGTTCCGTCGCAAGGTGTTTGCAGAATGCATTGGACACAGGCGAGACTCCTTCCAGTGTTCCCGTTACGAGGCTACGAGGCGTCGCGCCAGTCCAGCAGAACTTTCCCCGACTTACCGGAGCGCATCGCCTCGAAGCCTTTTTCGAAGTCGGCGTGGTTGAAGCGGTGTGTGATCACCGGGCGGATGTCCAGACCCGATTGAATCATCACAGTCATCTTGTACCAGGTCTCGTACATCTGTCGGCCGTAGATGCCTTTGATGGTGAGCATGTTAAACACCACCGTGTTCCAATCGACAGCCAACTCCTTGTCAGGGATGCCGAGCATGGCGATCTTGCCGCCGTGACACATGTTTTCAATCATGTCGCGTAGCGCATCGCCGCTGCCGGACATCTCCAGGCCCACGTCAAAGCCTTCAACCATGCCCAGCTCTTTCTGCACGTCGGCGAGATTGCGCTCGCGGATATCGACGGCAAGGGTCACGCCCATCTGCTTCGCCAGCTTGAGGCGATCGGGATTGATATCCGTGATGACGACATGGCGTGCCCCGGCGTAACGCACCACTGCGGCGGCCATGATACCGATGGGGCCCGCCCCAGAAATCAACACGTCTTCGCCGAGCACGTCGAAAGTCAGAGCTGTGTGCACAGCATTGCCGAAGGGGTCGAAGATGGCGGCGACGTCCTCTGGGACATCCGGGTCGTGATGCCAGATATTGGTTTGTGGCAGTGCGATGTACTCGGCAAACGCGCCAGGCCGATTGACCCCGACGCCGCGGGTGTGAGCACACAGGTGCCGACGACCTGCCATGCAGTTACGGCATGTGCCGCACACCACATGCCCCTCGCCGGAGACGAGCATGCCGATTTCAAAGTCGTGTACGTTCGAGCCCTTGTCAACGATACGGCCGACAAACTCATGCCCTACGACCATTGGCACGGGCACGGTCCCTTGAGCCCACGCGTCCCAGTTGTAAATATGCACGTCCGTGCCGCAGATACCCGTCTGTTCAACGCGAACGAGTACATCGTTGATGTCCATCTTCGGAGGTGGCACGTTCTCCAGCCACAAGCCGGGCTTGGCGTGTCGCTTGACCAAGGCCTGCATGGTCTCCATCTGTATCGCTCTCCCATATAGAAACCGGCTTGCCGCCTACTTTAGCCCCCCCGCCGCCACGGCCGCACATCAATCGGCTAGCCACACCGCCGTTCGATATCGTAAAATACCGTCCGACATGATAGCGGCCGTACGTCCTTCATGCAAGAATAATTTCTTATTTAATGGAAATTTGACATGCCACGAAAGCCCCCCGCCCCCCCTTCTTATGAGGCCGACTGCGCACCGGAAGGCGATGCTCACCGGGACGATATCGACCCGGTGACCCGCGCGCTGTGTGACCGGGTGCGGGCGCTGCGCCGCGAACGGGGTTGGTCGCTGGCGGAGTTGTCGACCGCTTGCGGCGTCAGCCGCTCGATGCTCAGCCAGATCGAGCGGGCCGAGGTGAACCCCACGCTGGCCGTGGCGCACCGCATCGCCCAGGCGTTCGGCACGCCACTGAGTCGGCTGATCGACGCGCCGGCAGGCCCGCGCATCCAGACCGTACGGGGCAACGACCGATCCTGCCTGTTCCGCTCCGATCGCCACTGCCGCATCCGCACGCTCTCGCCGTTGGCCATGGAAAAGGAGGTCGAGTTTTACGAACTGGTGCTTCGGTCTGGCGCGGCACTACGCAGCGAGGCGCACTTCCGCGGCGCCCGCGAATTACTGACCGTGCAGGCGGGCAAGATGCGCGTCACGGCCGACAACGACTCGACCGAGTTGAAGCCAGGCGACTCGGCCCACTACCCGGCCGACACGCCCCACGTTATCGAAAACCTTGGTGAAAGCGAGGCTAAAGCCTACCTTGTGGTTTTGTACACATAGCCCGATTGCCCGAGCTTGGCCGCGAATCAATTCACCGTACACGCCGGTGTTGATGGCCGCGACAGGCGACACAGGTCCCCCTACACCTGCCTCATCATCACAAATGCTACCACCGTTCCAAACGGCAGAAAGAACATCAAGATCACCAACAGCTCAGCCCATGTATTATCGGAGGCAATCCCCTTACCATACGCTCGGCCGCGATATGATCCTGGCGATCCATGACGCATGGGACCAACTGCATTAGCCGCTGCCCACGCATCGTTCACTGTAGCGAAGCGAGGCTCCCTTGCCGGAGTGAACGGTATTGAAACGCACACGTACACACGTCGGCCGACCGCGTTTGACCTGGATGCTCATCGGAATCGTCATCGCCTTGCCGGGCATGATCGTGCCGCCCGCGCGGTCGACTGATGAGCCGAAACCAGTCCTGCAACTTCATGGCCGATGATAGGCCGCCCCATCACCCACGGCGGGTGGCACGCTCCCAATCGTCAACCCTGCGGTATACTCGCCCCATGCTCGCCCAGGTGCACAGCTTCGTCCTGCAAGGCATTGATCCGCTTCCGTGTGAGGTGGAGGTCGATGTCGCTGAGCAAGGTCTTATCAAAACGACAGTCGTGGGGGCAATACTGACAATCTGCGCCGACCTGCTACACCGATGTTTCCATTTGGAACCATAACCATGAGTTTGCGGCATTTGGCTACGGCCATGTTGGTCGGCACGATGACCCTACTGGTCGCTTGCGGCATCCATGAGCCAAGCCAGGAGGACCTGCTCGTCGGCACATGGGTGCAGGAAATGCCCCAGACAGAGTGGGGTCCCATGACGATGGAGCTTACGCTGGAACGCGGCGGTCAAACGCGCCGCGACCATCAGTGCCAGCGGTTCGCATAATCTGTTGATGGTCGGGCCCGCCGGTACAGGCTGACCTGTGAATGGGCCGAATCTACGCCTTAATACCCTACCGCCCATGATGAAGGGCATTCGAAGCACATTGCGTAGAGACCAGCGGCTGTGTACCAGGCTCACCGCTGTCTTGCTCACTCGATTCGTGGGACGTAGTGGGTTCCCACCACCCGCGCCACCAACACCCGCCGCTTCTTATTTATTCCATCCACGAGATACTCGAACAACACCGCGAGCCCTTCCTGCAACAGCTCATAGGCCGCGAAGCCCTTGCAGAACTGCCGCATCGGCTGCATCCGCCCATAGAAGTACGTCCGCAGGTGCACGCTGATCTCATGATGCACCAGCGCCTCCAGCCGATCGCTCGACGTCATCAGGTGCTTGGCGATCAACAACCTATCGTGCGACGTGATCAACGTTGACACAACATCCCGCACCTCAACCAAGCCCTGGAAGTGTTCCCCGTCGCGCGATACTGCGCCGCAACCTCCCGCGCCCGTGCCGCGAACGCTTCCGCATCAATCTCCCCCTCACCAAAGTCCGGGCGACCATACACCTGTCTCGTCGAACCTTTCGAACCCATCGCGAAACCTCATGACCGATCATAGCCAGTCGCACCCGCCCCCCTCCTCCGCATGCGAACCCGATCCGCCACGGTATACTCGGACGACCCAGCTTCACCGCGGCCCGCCGAAACATCGCGTCGTTTCCTTGCACGGAGCCTCGCCATCGAAACCGTCCCCGAACTGCATCAGCCTATCGACGAACATCGCCGGTTGCTGGCAAGCGCCCGTTTCAATGCAGGTTTCGCCGGCAGCGATTTCAAACGGTGGCAGTTGCAGGCCCGCGCGGTCCTCGCCGAGTTAGTCGGTTTTGATCCCGACCGGCGTCCCGCGTTCACTACAGTGCGCCTCTGGCAGCGCTCGCACTGCCTCGGCCACATCGAGAAGTGGCTCTTGCGCGCCGAGCCCGGCATTGATGTGCCCATCTACTGGTGCCGACCCGCCCGGCCGCACGAATCCAACCCGACCATGATCTGCCTCCAGGGCCACACCACCGGCATGCACTGCTCCATCGGCGCCAGCCAGGCCGACCCCTTCATCGACGAAGCCCCGCCCAACGATCGCGACTACGCTCTGCAATGCCTCGCCCACGGCTTCAACGCTCTGTGCGTGGAACAGCGCGGCTTCGGCGAACGACGCGAAAATTGTGACCTCAAGACCGACTGCCAGCACATGGCCATGCGGGCGCTGCTGCTGGGCCGTACGCTTGTGGGCGAGCGTGTCGCCGACGCGCAACTGGCCTTGCGCTGGGCGCTGCAGCAGCCGACCGTCAACGCGCATCGCGTCGGCATCATGGGCAACTCCGCCGGCGGCACGACCGCCATGTACGCCGCGGCCTTGATGGACAACTTCTGGCTGGCCGTCCCCTCCTGCTCGTTCGGCCGACTGAGAGACACGTGGTTCGCCGGCCGACGGTGTGTGTGCGGCTACGTCCCGCGCCTGCTCAACACCCTCGACCTGCCCGACGTGCTGGCCCTGCACGCGCCCAATCCCGTGATCGTGGTGGGCGGTGAACAAGATTACCACGCCCCGGGCAAAGCGCTTCGGCCCGCCTTCGCCGACCTGCAGACCCGCTATGCCGCGTCCGGCGCGGCGGAAGCCTGCCGCCTGGTCATCGGCCCCGAAGGCCACCGGTTCTATGCCAGTCTGGCCTGGCCACTGATGCTTCAGCAGCTCGACCCGGCCTGACAGGTAGCCGGCCGCGGCCCGGGCCCCCCAAATCCCCCGACCAACCGGCCCCTGCGCGGCGAGCCCACGTCCACCGGATAATCCTTGAAGTGATGCTTGACACATCCTCAAAAGATGGTTAATTTCAAGTTAATATCACGAGATATCACCTGCTCGCCGGAGTTCTTTCCGTGGCCCGACTGATCGACATTGCTAATGAAGTGGGCGTTTCCCGATCCGCGGCAGCACGCGTGCTGCTCGGCACCGGCCAAGGCTCCATTCGCGTCAGCGAGGGCACGCGGGACCGCATCCTCCAAGCCGCCCAACGCTTGGGTTACCGCCCTAACCCGCACGCCCGCGGCCTCAAGGGCCGGGCGACGTCGGTGCTGGGCATTGTCGTGCCCTACTTCTTCAGCATGCTCGACCCGATCGAAAAGCTCTCCGCCGAGGCCGGCTACAGCGTGCAGATTACCGCCCATCACGGCAAACTGGAGGACTTCAAAAATGCACTGAGCAACCTGCTCCTGCATCGCCCCGACGGCATCCTGCTGATCGCGCCGCTGCCGGAAGCATTCGATGCGGTGAAGGAGATCGCGCCGACCACGCCGATGGTCATCGTCGGCAACCATCCGATCCCCCAACTTGACTCGTTCGTGACGCCCCTTCAGGAGGGAACACGTCTCGCCACCGAGTATCTGATCCAGCTGGGCCACCGCCGCATCGCCTACGCCTGCACCAGCGCCAAAACGTTCGATCACCCGACCACCCGCATGCGATACGAAGGGTTCCGCGAGGCTCTGCAAAACCATGGCATCGCTTTTAAACCGGACATGATGCTGCCGCTTTTCCAGGGCAACGACGAGGGCAAAAAGACGCAACATGGCGACAGAACGATCGCCAACGTGGTCGCCTCGTGGACACCGGATAACCGTCCCACGGCCCTCTTGGCCAACGCCGATGACGTCGCCGGCGGCATGATGGTCGCCCTCGAGCGCTCCGGCTATGCCGTGCCCGAGGACATCTCGGTCATGGGCATGATGAACCTGAACATCGGCCCCTACCTGCGAAAGCCGTTGACCACGGTCGACTGGCAACTCGATGAGTTTCGCATCGCCGCTATGTCGCGTCTGCTTGAACGTGTCCGGAAACCCGATCTCGATCCGATTATGTCCGTCTCGGTTCCGAGAATCATCGAACGAGATTCATGCGCGCCGCCGAAATGCCAATGAGCCGACAGGCTCGCTCATCGCGCCGCGGCCGTCAGACGCGGCTTCGTGTTCGCTCGAGCCGATCGCACTCACGGCTAACTCGATCGTGAACAGTTCTCATCACAAATAAGGTTGGTTTCATGCTGTCGAATGTTTTCAAGCCATCTATCCACGTCTCGCACCGGGCTGCGCTACTCGCGGTGGCCATCACCCTGCTCGCCTGCGCCTGCCCCGTGGCCGAAGCGGTCACCGTCGTATCCCATGGCCATCCCAACGCCATCATCGTGACGGCTGACGAGCCCACCGAAGTATCCGCCTTCGCCGCGCAGGAACTGGTGGATCACGTGAAGTTAGCCACCGGCGTCACGTTGGAAATCCGCCGCGAATCGGACCTCGCGGACACCAGCCTGCACCACATCTACCTCGGCGATACGCAATCCTCGCGCCGCCAAGGCCTCGATGCCACGACGCTCGAGCCCGATGCGTTCCTCCTGCACGCGACAGACAGCGCGCTTTACATCTGGGGCAACGAAGGCCGGGGCACCCTGCCGCCTCAGCATTCCGGCGCGCCTTGGACTGCCTCCGATGCCGACGTGGCGCATCGCGGTACGCTGTACGGGGTCTACGAAATCCTTGAACGCTTCGCCGACGTGCGCTGGCTCTGGCCGGGCGAGTTAGGCACCTACGTACCACGCACCGACACGCTCGTTATTGACCAGGCCCTGGACGAGATCGTCGAGCCGGCTTTGAGTTTCCGTCGCACGCGATGGAACCGCATCCAGAGCGCGGCACGCGAGTACGACGCCGAGCTCGGCGCTCTGGCATTCAGCGAAGACGGCCTCCAGGCCTATGCCCGCGATCTCGCCACGTTTGTCCGTCGCCATCGCATCGGCGATTCCACGCCCAAGCCGACCGTCGGCCACGTCGCCGCCGGCCTGTGGCAGCAATACGGCAACGAGCACCCCGAATGGTTCATGATGCGCGAAGACGGCACACGCGGCCCGGGAGCAAATGAAACCTCCTCCTTCCGCCTCCGCCACGTCGCCATGTGCGTTTCCAATCCCGACCTGCACCGCTTCCTCGTCGAAGAGCACTGGGACGGCGGCGACGTGCTGGCGCTCGGCGAAGTCGACCGCGCCGTGTTCTGCCACTGCGAAAACTGCCTCGCCTGGGACAAGCCGGTCGACGACCCGCCCCACTTCGCACGGCGCCTCTACCAGCCGCTGATGTCCGATCGCTACGCGCGGTTCTGGAAGCAGGTCTACGAGCTGGCCGTCCAGCGCAACCCCGACGTGCAGGTCACTTCCTTCCTCTACTGGAACTATATGCCTGCCCCGACGGACATCACGCTCAACAGCAACATCTATGGCGAGTTCGTCCCGTGGGACCAGGCCGAGATGACCTACTTCCCCCTGCAAAGCGACGCCTACGACTGGCTGAAAGAGCAATGGCTCGGCTGGAAGAAGACCGGCATTATCATGGCCTACCGCCCCAACCACCTCCACGGCGGCTACGTCATGCCACACTTGAGCACCTGGCAGGTCGGCGACTTCCTTCGCTTCACCTATCAGCACGGCGCCATCGGCGTCGATCACGACGCGCTCATCGGCCACTGGGCCGTCAAGGGCCCCATGCTCTACATCCATATGCGCCTCGCCGCCAAGCCCGAACTCGAAATCGAGCAGCTTCGGCGCGAGTACTTTTCCGCCTTCGGGCCCGCCGCGCAACACATCGAAGCCTACTTCGACCACTGGGAAACCTATTCCGAAAACCACCCCCCCAACCGCCAGGTACGCTACAGCAACCCGCACGAAGCCCACCTGGTCTACCCGGAGCAGGCGTTCGAGGAGCCGGCTCAAATGCTCGAAGACGCGCTCTCGCTCGTCCGCCATCACGCGCAGGACGAATATGCCCAGCGTGTCCGGTTTCTTCAGGCCGGCCTGGAGCACGCCCGCCTCGCCGCCCGCTTCATGAGCCTTCTCGAAGGCGGCCGAGCCCCGTCCGACGCGCAGCAGTTCGTCGCCGCCCGCGAGGCGCTGCTCGAGCTCATCGCGTTCCGTCGCGAGCACGAGCACCTTTACATCGCCGACTACATCGACGCTGCACGTCGCGAACGTCGCCGCACCGACGCCGACCAGATCCTGCAGGCCCCGGATGAAGTCGCGCCCGACCGCGACATGCTCCCCGACCCTTGGGGCGTCTGGCTGTTCCGAAAAGACCCGCAAAACCGCGGCGTCCAACAGCGCTGGTACCGCAGCGATGATGCCGCCGACTGGCAGCCGATCGAAACCCCAGCGCCTTGGCATAGCACCCACGTGGGCGACTATCTGGGTTACGGCTGGTACCGCACCACCTTCACCGTCCCCACCGACTGGCCGAACGAAACGTTGACGATGCTGTTCAACGGCGTCGACGAACAGGCCTGGGTCTGGGTCAACGGCCAGCAGGTCGGCGAACACACAGCCGCCTCCGAAGATAAGCCCATCAGCCAGTTGTGGGATCGCCCCTTCGAAGTCAAAGTCCCTGCTGCCGTGTTGAACGTCGGCCAAACGAATCAACTCATCGTGCGCGTTCATGCCTCGCAGAACGCCGCCGGCATCTGGCGACCCGTGCACGTTTACGCACCGGTCGACAATTAGCCGTGTGACGATTAAGAACGACCTTGCACCATGCAACGCACTTTTGAGAGGAATCTGCCATGCACCATCATCCCACCAACCACGCCCTTAACCCTCTCCGCCGGACCACCGCACCAACATCCCAGTCACGCATGCGGCCGCACTGCCACGGATTCACCCTGATCGAGCTTTTGGTGGTGATATCTATCATCGCTTTGCTGATCGCCATCCTGCTCCCGGCCTTGGGAGCAGCCAGGGAGTCGGCGAAAACCATTCAATGCGGCTCGAACCTGCGCCAAGTCGGCATCGCGCTGATCATGTACGCCGACGATCATCACGGCCACCTGCCGCCCGGCGAAAACCGCAACTGGAACTTCCCCGGCTACTGGCACGAATCACTCATGAAAGGCAGCTACTTCGGCACGAGCTATTCGTCACGTCCTGATTATGAGCAGCGCGTCATGATTCTGGATTGCCCCAACGAGCCCGCTCAGACCGGCCGAAACATCCCCTACTACGGCATCAATCCCCACATCAGCGGTCGCATCTGGAATCCCGATGTCAACGGCCTTGATTACCTCGATGCCAACTACCCCGGCACTGGCAGGCCCTATCGTGATATCCGCCAGCCCAGCAGCACCGTGATGGTCGCCGACGGTCGCGGCAACTCCAATGGCATGGAGCCGCACCTGCTAGCCTTGCGATCCTACGTCCATGTTCAACGCCACCAGGCCGCCGCGAACATCCTCTTCGCCGACGGACATATCGACCGCTACCAGGCCTCAACGCCCGGAAGCATCAGTAACAACCTCAACTGGATGGGCGACTGAGTCACAAGCCGCTGAAACGCGGCAGACGGATCAAGCGATGTGCACGAACCGATTCAAGCATAACAAAGACCTGTTTTTTCATGTTATTCATCAGAAGGAGAAACGAGATGCGATGGACTTTTGCTGCGGCTTGCCTCACCGGAATTGTCTTAGGTGGTGCGGACCTTCACGCGACCCCGATCACGTGGATTGAAGAAGACTTCAACGATCTGGCAGATGGCGCGGTTCCCGAGGGAGAGGTTCCGACCGGGCCGTTTTACACGGAGTTTGTGCCGAGCCGAGGCGACATCGGAGCGGTTGGTCATGGCGAAGGCAAGGTCCTGGCGTTCACCCAGGATGCCAACAGCCCCGTTCGATTCAACGCGGTATGGGGGGCGGAGAATGTCGAAGAGCAACCGATCGTTATCGAGTACAAGTATCAGACGCCACTCGAAGGACGACTCCGATCGCGACATGCGGTGTTGTTCGACGACGGCCATCTCTCACTGTACATGCAACAGGGATCGACTTTCGATCGCCAACGCGTGTTCGTCTATGACGGTGAAACCATCGGCACTTACGAAGCGGACACTTGGTACACCGTGCGCTTCACGCTCAACCCCGTGACCGACGCGTTCAAGATCGACATCGACGGCGTCGGCTCGGTGGAAGGCCAACTCGACGAAGGCAACGTCGCCACCGCTCGCCAGATGCTCTGGATCTCATGCGTCGCCAACCACGACCACGACGGCGCCGTCGTCGGCCTGCTGGACGATGTCTCCGTGATCGCTGTCCCCGAGCCCGGCTCCCTGGGACTGATGGGCCTCGGCGCCCTGTATCTCCTGCGCCGCCGCTGAGTCGGTCCAGTGCTTATCCATTCGGATCACACGAACTGCCCTCGGTCATGAAGTTCATGGCCGAGGGCTGTTATTAGGGTCGCAACCGTTTCGCCCAAGCATGCAACGACGTCGATAACCACGACACATGCAGGCACCGCTGACACCTCGGACACCTCAGACATCGACGTCACCGTCACCGTGGTAGAAGTTCCGCAACGACATCCTCGCTCGCCTGCTGATCAACATTGCCCCGGCTGATCTCCGAAAGGACGGGCCGATGTATGATCTGCCCATTATCCACTGCTCATGAGTGCGACGCCCATCAATCCGATGCCAACTCGGGCCACCCGCCTCAATCTCACGGCGATCGGCACACCCGATTCGGGTCGCCCGCCGTCTAACACAGAAAGTGAAAATGTCAGTTTGTGTCGGCAAGATGACGTCGGTATAAACCGAAGCACAAATCACACTCGCCTCGGGGGCGGGCGCGGGAACCATGTCATGACGAGAACCATTCTGCTGTGCCTGCTGATGACGTTTGCCTGGGGTTGTACATACGCCGGTCCTGACCCGGCCCGCGACCTGGTACGAGCAGGGGAGAATCCCAACGACTACCTTGTCGGCGGTGGCGTCATGCTCAAGTATCGCGCTCCGGAAGCCGGCACCGCCGTGATGTTGGATCGCACCGGCGGCCGGATCATCGCGACCGAGTCCCTCAAAGAGGGAGATCTGTTCGACGTACAACTCGACCCCACCGACGAAGACGTCCGCGAGGGGTTCCGTCAGGCGTCCGGCGGCATCCCGTTGGAGAAGGCCGACATCCGGCTCTATTTCTTCCCCTCTGATAAAAGCGGGGAGGTGCACAGTCCGTAGGGCTGGGCATGCCCTGCCAATGCGAATTCACCCCTTCATGCGCACCCGGCCGACGCCCCGCCCCACACCGGAGGCTTGCTTCGGCAAGCCGCCGGCGAGTGCCCGGCCAACGGTGTCCGCTTCCGGTCAGACGCGTGAACATGGATGGGCAGCCACGCGACGGACCAATCGGAAACGACACGAAAGGTCGGCCACCCGCGGGATGCGACCCGGAATGCCAAGCCGTCCCCACGGCTCGGCCTTCCATCGCATGTGCGTGTTGACCTGGCTGCCCGGGAACAGTACACCACGACCTCACGATCTCCCGCAAAGGCCCGGCAGACACCGGCCTCGCCTGAAAGATGTCTGACTCACCCGCCAGCCCGGCCGCGCACAAAGCAGCCGGGCGGCGGGTGATTTTTCCAACGGCTCGCCGAGTGGCCAGTAGCTGTCGACGGATGCCACACAGCATCCCCCATGGCCAACCCTGCGGTATACTCCAGACCCATGCTCGCCCAGGTCCACAGCTTCGTCCTCCAAGGCATCGACCCGCTTCCGTGTGAAGTCGAGGTTGATGTCGCTGAGCAGGGACTTATAAAAACGACGGTCGTGGGGAGTAAAAGACCCATCTGCGCGGAGAATTTCGATGGCGGCGATCAAATTACACTACGCTGAGGGGCGTGCGACGCCGCCACTGCACGTACGCTGCATCAGCTACCGTCGAGATTGGTGGATTATCCGGTTCGGAGGTCACGGGTCGTGGTGGCGACGACGGATCAAGTGCGGTTCCGAGGACGAGGCACTGGAGCACTGCCAAGCCCTTGCGAGAAAACGCATTCCATTCGCTGTTGGCGGTATATTGTCCTGGTCGTCGGCTGCGGACTGGGCCGATGACTGGCAGAGCCAAGGCCGTTTTGCAATTTCCTATCTACGTCTGAGTTGGACAGGGGACGGATGGCGCATCTACGAAATTTTACCCGGGGTCAAGGAATGGGCACCAATGACAGTTCATGAGCTTTTGAGCCGGGAGCCGGTATTGATGACCGAGGCGCAATCACGGGAGTTGTACTAACGCTCCACCGCCACTCATCAGGCGTTTCGGGACCCCCGCCACGATACTCGCCCCATGCTCGCCCAGGTCCACAGCTTCGTCCTCCAAGGCATCGACCCGCTTCCGTGTGAAGTCGAGGTCGATGTTGCTGAGCAAGGTCTTATCAAAACAACGGTCGTGGGGGCATTAATGACAACCTGCGCCGAACCGTAATTCCGGAATCTTTGCCATGCCTACGACCGGTCCGACGCCCCAACGATACACCCACCGAACGAAGATCATCGCCGTTGGATGTTTGCTGATCGGCCTCGTGATCGCCATCCCTGTCGTCATGATTGCCGCGAGCGCCATCCACTGGTTCGCGCTCGGTGGAAGTGACGCCTGTCTTCATCAAAAACAGCAGTATCTGCTGAATCACGCAGATCACGACCGGATTCTCAGGGAATGCCGGCTAATGCTCGGCAATCCGGCTCAGTATCCTCAACCAAGCGGTCGTGCTTATCCGGACAACCTTCCGCTATACCTCGATTCGCTTGAATCCAGTAGCATCCTGGTCTTTTCGGAGGGCGTCCTCATCACTTTTCATCGCGAGTTCGGCTTGTGGGCAATCGAGCAGGACACGTCACAAGTCCCGAGCGAAATCGACTGGCGGCACAACGTGACCGAGCTTCGCCCGGGCCTCTGGTACTTCGAGTTTCACGTGCCGTAGAACCCGAATCACTCACCTGTCGGTACAATCCCCGCATGCTCGCCCAGGTCCATAGCTTCGTCCTCCAAGGCATCGACCCGCTTCCGTGTGAAGTGGAGGTTGATGTTGCGGAGGTGGGGATGATCAAGACGACCATCGTCGGTTTGCCCGACGCTGCGGTGAAAGAGTCCGTCGAACGCGTGCGGGCGGCGATGGCGAATAGTGGGTTTCCCTTTCCACTCGCTCGCCTGCTGATCAACCTTGCGCCGGCGGACCTGCAAAAAGTCGGGCCCGTGTATGACCTGCCGATCGCGGTGGGCATGTTGCTTGCCGAGCAGGTGATTCAGACGCAGGTGCATAAACGGCTGGTCTTCGCGGGCGAGTTGGCGTTGGACGGTCGGCTTCGGCCGATCAATGGGGTGATCAACCTGGCGCTGCTGGCCAAGCGTGCCGGGCTCGACGGCGTCGTCGTGCCGGTGGACAACGCGGACGAAGCCGCGGCCGTCGATGGCATTAACGTCTACCCGGCCGACTCGCTTGCGAGCGTGGTCGGCTTTCTCAATGGCAACCACGACATCGAGCCGACCTGTGATGTGAACACCAACGGCGAACTCGAAGCCCTCACCACCGGCGTCGACTTCGGCGACATCCGCGGACAGGAAGCCGTCAAACGCGCCGCGACCATCAGTGCCAGCGGTTCGCATAATCTGTTGATGGTCGGGCCCGCTGGCACAGGCTGACCTGTGAACATGCCGAAATTCGGCACGAGTATGCTACCATTATGCATGGTCGTTTTAGAGACTTGCATGTTTCCAGCCATCGCAATCACAACAAGAAGACACGCAATGACATCAAACTCATCTCAATATCTCGCGTCGGTCGCCTATGAACTATCAGCTCAAGCCACTCGCGTACGAGATCTAATTGGAGACAAACACTGGCTTTCTGATGGCCATCATCACGAAGCTCTCCTTCGGGATCTAATTCGGCGGCATATCGGCCATTCGTGCACGGCAACTAGAGGATTTGTCATTGATCCAGTCGATATTAATCTTTGCAGTCGAGAACAGGACATACTTATAATTGACGAACGCCATGAGTCACCATTTTTTCAACAAAATGATCTAGCAATAGCCTTCCCACGCCAAGTAATTGCAGCCATCTCAGTCAAAGCATCATTAAACAGCAGTTCACTTAAGGATGCCATAGAGGGACTATCCACGGCACGTTTTATTTCAAACCGATCAGCTTCGAATCTCAATCACATATGGACTGCCGCATTCTTCTTCGACACTAGCAAGACTGTCGATAACACACCTTCATTGATGTATAAGTATGTAGCAAACAGCCTTAACAACAACCATCCATCAGCCCCAAATCGCCGTATCACCTGCGAAGATTTGCCAGATTTCATCTGCGCAGGGCAGATTGGAACCGTCAGGTCCATCCGCACCGGCAATGGCATAGCCGAACTCAGTGGTTCACGTTGTGCAAATCTAAGCCCTGCTGTATTCCTGGGCGTCCTGCTCGATCACTTAGCATCATCACGTGGTCTTCCAATGGCACATTTCGCGGAGTTCATCGACAATATGGACTTCCCCCCATTAACCCCTCAGTCCATCACTCTAAACTCAAATCCTTGATTGCACGCGGTCCATTGAAAGAGAATTCGATATACCCATGGGTGCTCAATCCCTCTTCCGGCCACCCATTTGGATTAAATATAATGAAATCGTGATCCAGTTCCGAAACCCAGAGATATCGCCTACCAACACCAGATTTCACAACCCCTTGTATTAGCCTAGCTCCACCATTCTCGTTCAATAGGAGGTCGCGCGGTTCTGCGGCTACGCGACTCGGGAGCCGTCGATCTCTGATCTTCTTAAAATACACATGGGCTTCGGACCATAACATCTGATGGGCCAACGCAAGACCCACAAGATATTCATTGAACGCCTGCACATGAACATCCCCTGATCGCAACACTTCCTTCCCCATCCTCTCCATCTGCTCCCAGTCGATCGGCTCTGCACCTTCATGATATATCCCTCGTCGAACGCGCCAGTGATAGTAAATATGCATCATCACTTCATACAACCCGCATACTGGCACCTCATCGCGATCATGAATCGTAGCAATAGCCTTTTGGCACATATTATATGCCTCTGAGAAGTCTTTCCCCTTATTGCGTTTCTGCGCAATTCCGTACATCCGTCGTGCGGCCAGTACGATCCCATCTTGTCGACCATATTTCTCCCAGAGTTCCATGGCTTCGGTAAGTGGAGCCGCCTCGACTGGCATCGAATCCAGCACCTCTTCTCGCACCTGCTCCAAATAGGATCGATCAGTTGCAATATCTTCATGCATTCGCGAGTCAGTCTCAAGCATGATCAAGGTCCGATCAACATCCGCTAGCGCCTTAGCCGCCAACCCGAGTGAATCCACCCGATCCGACTCATGGTCGAACTCAGTCAAACATTCGGCAATAAACCTGCCTTGAACATGTACAGCCCTAGCACTAATAAATGACGCAGATTGAGCATTGTTTAGATGCTCAACGATCCGCTTTTTGCCTTCCTCTCGGTCAATCACTCCGCTTTTCAGCTGACTAAGTATACACGCTGCGGACGACGTGTGAATATGCTCATCGATTTCCACTTTGGTTTCATACGGATAATTGGGCACATCCAGTGCCTGACCTAAAATCCGATATGCTTCCTCCGGGTTGTGCCCTACCTTATGCACATAAATGCCCTTGTGGTGCATTATCGCTCGATCTTGGGCAGGGAGTGCCAGCAAAGCAGCGTCATATAGCTGTACGCCCTGCTCATGCTCATATCGCTGCATCTTTTTATACGGAATCAATACACCTTGGGCGAAGTAGTGGTATGCAGGAGCCGCCCCGCCGCATGCTGACAATAAATCACGCAGAATACGAAACTCACCGGCAGTCCCGAGACTTCCTCCATTCACCGCCTTAACGATGATATCGCTAACCAATGCATTGCGTGTGCGATAACACACGGTCTCAGCTTCTTCATTGACTTCTGCATATAAGAGTCCGGCGATCGGCTCGTCAGGCTGGAACGCTAGCACCCACTCCCCGTAGCTAATATCTAGCGCCGACACTAACACTTCCGTAGGCAACGGAGTCTTTAGATGGTCCGCTACAGCCACGTATTCGTATGCTTTCCGAAGATGACCCCCGGCTCCCATTGCAGCATCCTTCACAACCTCGTCAAATGCTGGACGCTCCCCCAGTCTAAAGTATTCACCCGTAACCGCTTGTTCAAGACTTGCCCGCGTCCGAGGCAACAGAAAGTAAAGAAGCCCGAATATATCGCGAGCATACTTGGAACGTGCCGACTCAACCTGCCGTACACCATCATCGTTATCCGACGCAATGTCAAGAAGAACCAGATACTCCGCAAGACGTGATACTTCATCCTCATCAAGGTCGTCTGGCACTTTATGAATCTCGTTGACCGGAAGCCCTCCAGAAACATCAGTGTAATCGGTATACGTGTGCCAATCACTCGAACGACCTGTAATCACCAGTAATATACGCAACCTGTGAGCATTAGCGGCGGATACTATGTCCTTTGCTGATATCGTGTTCAATTCGAACGGGTCATCCAGAAAAATGATCACCGGCCCCGACGCCTGGCCTTCATCTTTAATTGCCCCCAAAAATTCATGAATCCGTCGAGGAGTATCTTGTGAAAGAGATGTCCGAATCCAGACCGTTAGATAACCCAGCTTTGCCAAATCATAGGCAACACGCTTTGCCGCCGTTGTCTTCCCTGTGCCAGCCCCACCTTCAATAACGACTGAACTACTTGCAAATCGTTTGCTTTGGACTAGATCCTTGACACCATTCAATAGTGTGGTTGTCGATGTCCTCTGGAAGTCCATTGCATGCATAAAAGGGTCCCATTTCGGAACCGCTGGCTGGAATAGTATGTCAGTAAGGAGATTGTGTTCGCCTTTCGACACCGTGGTTACCAGCTTGTGATTTACGACAGTTGCTACATCCGAATATTTCGACAATGACCCATAGCTTGTAGTGCCGGAACTATCGAAAGGCAACGGAAGACTGTACAATGTACTTGACGCTTTACCAACTGCCTCCTTTAGTTCGACTAAGCCTGCATGTATTTTGACTAGAGGGACACCTTCCGGCACATAGGATTGCATATCCGCATACTGGCAGATCGGATCGTCAGAAAAGAATGCAATTGCCCTAGGTAACGTCTTCGCGTGCGCTGAAAACTCCGCAAACACCTCCATCGCGATTTGTGACAACGACGCCAGACCAACGCATATAATAGGGCCATCTTTCACAGAATCGAAATATAGCGGCATGAACCGCCGCCAAGTCTGTACTTTACGGCGAGTGTAGTCAGCGTGCGTGCAAACAAGCGAAGGATCATTTATACTTCCCAAAAGCTTGCACACAGGGAATGTTCTTGGCTCGGTAGCAGAAACCGGCTGTTCCACGATGCTTGGAAGCCGCCTCGCATGTCTACCTGAACAAGCATTCAATAATGCAGCATCCAACGCTCGACTCGGCACAAGCGATAATACCCCAGACCACCTAATGTTTGCCAAAGTGGTTAACTGAGGTGCTACAGAGCAGTCACGCAGAATAGATTCGAGTTGCTGCCGGACCTTAAGCGGACTCACGCCCTCCGAAATCACTTGATCGACAAATCCGAATACGTCAGTCGTTCCTGGCTCGACATCGAAAGCGGCGGCTAACTTCCCCACAACATCGGTGTCCCAACTGGGGTAATGAACCACATCTGGCCCCACAAGTAGCCCTGGCCTGCTTAAGATCAAGTGCTGAAGCTGTTCCCCACCGATATGGTAAAACCCATCCGCCTGACGTGTTGTTGAATCTAGTAAGACCATTAGATTGTTATACTTTCCAATCGCGGCTTAACTTTCTATGCCATGTTGCGAGCCTAATGTTACCGTTTGTTCAAGGCCACAGCATCTACTTCCGGCTATTCAATTCTCCCGAAATGCTGGAGAATTGCTCCAGCGCCGTCTGCAGGTCGTCGGCGATCTCCTGCGCCAGCACATCCGGCTCGGGTAGATCCTCGCTGTCTTCCAGGCTCCTGTCGCGCAGCCAGAAGATGTCCAGGTTCGCCTTGTCCCGCTTGATCAGCTCATCATAGCTGTAGCTGCGCCATCGGCCCTCGGGTGTTTTCTCGCTCCACGTCGCCTTTCGCTTGTGGCGATTCGCGGGGTTGAAGCATTTGACGAATTTGTCGATGTGCTCGCGGCGAAGCGGGTTGGTCTTCTGCGTGAAGTGCATGTTCGTCCGCAGATCGTACACCCACAGCTTGTTCGTCCACGCCTGCTCCTGGGCTGGCTTCTTGTCGAAAAACAGCACGTTGGCCTTCACGCCCTGGGCGTAGAAGATGCCGGTGGGCAGGCGCAGCAGCGTGTGCACGTCGCACTGCTGCAGCAGGTTCCGCCGCACGGTCTCGCCGGCCCCACCCTCGAACAGCACGTTGTCCGGCACGACGATGGCACACCGCCCATGCTGCTTGAGCAGCGTGTGCACGTGCTGGAGAAAGTTCAACTGCTTGTTCTTCGTCGTCACCCAGAAGTCCTGCCGTTCGTAGGCGTGGTCTTCTTTCTCCACGTCGCCTACCTCATTGACGAAGCTGACGCTACTCTTTTTGCCGAACGGTGGGTTGGTCAGCACCATGCTGAACCGGTCGCCAGGATCGCTGGCCAGCGCGTCGACGCCAGAGCGCAGCGGGCACGGGTCGGCGTTGATGCCGTGCAGGTACAGGTTCATCACCCCGAGGCGGGCCGTATTGGGCACCAGCTCCCAGCCGTGCACGAAATCACGGCGCAGGTGTTTCTTCTGATCCGGGTCGAGGTCGCTGCCGTGTTGCTTCACGACGTAATCGTGCGCCGCCAGCAGAAAGCCGCCCGTGCCGCAAGCTGGATCGCAGACCGTGTCGTCCGGCCCCGGCTGCATCACGTCCACAATCGCCTGGATCAGCGGTCGCGGCGTGAAATACTGCCCCGCCCCCTTGGGCGACTCGGCGGCGCTGCGGGCCAGCAGCCCCTCGTAGATGTCGCCTTTCACATCCGCGTCCATCGGCAGCCACTGCTCGGCCCCGATCAGGTCCACGATCAACCGCTTGAGCGTGGCCGGGTTCTGAATCTCCTGCCGGGCCTTTTTGAAGATTTCCCCCAGCATCCCGCTCTGCCGGCCCAACTCTTCGAGCACGTGACGGTAGTGCACCTCCAACTCGTCGCCGTCTTTCGCCAGCAGGCTCGCCCAGCCCAGCTTCGCCGGCACGATCGGCTTGCGGTTGTACGGCGGCTGCGTCTGCTCGTGCGCCATCTTCAGGAACAGCAGGAACGTGATCTGCTCCGTGTACGCCATGTACGACAGTCCGTCGTCGCGCAGCACGTGCGCGTAACTCCAGGCCTTGTTGACGATGTGCTGACTGCCGTTGCCGTTATTAGTGCTCATCTGACATCCCCAGTTGCTTCTTTACCATCTGAATTGCATGTTTTACTTGATGCCTGCGTTTCTTCAACGCATTCATCTGCCTGGGGAGGGACAATTGCTCTCCGTACTCGTCGATAGTGTCCACGCCAAAGCGGTTCCGTAGCAGATGGAAAAGATGATGCTCCACGAAAGATTTGGCGGCGTAAACATTTTGCCCCCACTCGCCATCAGACTTGGCCGCATGAACATAACGATTCCGGCGGGCTCGTAAGCCATTTAGCACTTCTGCGGCTACCCCGCTATCTCGGAATATCCATGTACACCTACGTATTGTCTGATCGTAATTTCCCCCGATCGTAGCAGTTATCTTTTCAAGAATGCTCCAGAGTTGAAGGAAGGCAACCTCTAGATCTGAGTGGTCCAAGGCTTGTACATATCTAACGATTAGTTCTTCAAGTTCTGACTGATATGGCAGTTGCCGTAACCGGCGAGCCGCCCAGCGCCGTTGCCGCTCCAACCCATCCCAGCCATTTTTGGGTCGAAACAGCTTACGCGGGCCGTAGGATTCTCTTTCGTACCAATAAATATCTTTGACAGATTGTCCGCCCGGGTGATGCAGAGTGTGGATGGGGCCTGCATGGATAATGCCAACAGCCTTGCGCTCTGGAACACCGATATTGATGGACCACGATCCGAAGGATGCAATGAGCGTCCATAGCCCCCGCAGTAGATGCAACGCTTCTAGGGCATTATCTGTCGCTTCGTGAATTGTTCGCCCTGAAGTCTTCACTCTAATCTGCTGCCATTCGGAGGCGTCCGATCTAAAGCCAACACTATCTTGCACCCACTGCTTATTGACCACATCAGGAAACGCATAATAGGTTTGATTATCGGTTAAGGGGGCCACCTCACGGCCATTGATGGTGAGCCTCTGTCTTGGGAATGTATCAATTGATAAGCGGGATATGAGCACAAAGTCTTTCACGGTCTTGCGAAAATGGCGGCTTGCCTGCGCATTGGTTTTTGTCATGAACTTCGATGATTTGACCGCCTCGTCAGCGGATAGATCGGACAATGAATCAAGGATTGCTGCACGCAAAATCGTGCCTGTGTCGTTCTCGTTCAACTCAACACCGTCGGGATTGAGAATTACTATGGCATTTTGTATCGCAGACTCATATTGCCAGAATGCAAACGAGGAAATGCCGAGGGAGCCCTTGCCAGTCACAGAAGCATGCTTGGAAAGGCCTGCTAATACATCATGCGGAGCATGCTTACCATCTACACCTCGGTAGGGACCGCCGTTTGGCATTCGCCAGAATGCGTAGCGTTTGTTCATGACGACACCCCACGAGAAGATATCGACATAGTGGGTCTACCGCCTCGGCGGCGGGCAGGAGGAGTGGACGACACACCCCGGTTTTCGGTCCTCTGCGGTACCAGTCTGCCCTCAAACGCCCGCTTCAGGATGGCTTGGCGGAGGCGGGCGGCGCGTCGGATGTTCACATCCACCTGATTCAATGCACGTGTCTCCTGCCTCAACTGTTCCTGTATACGCAATATGATTTCAGTTTGTTCGCTACTGGGGCACAGCGGAATCGGCATTTCACGAACGTCTATCCCTGAAATTCCCGTTTGGCCTGCCGTTGTTCTCGCCCGACTTGCCATGTGGGTTCGGGCTATACCCACGTTGCTGGCGATCTCGACATATTCCGGCAAAGGCGCGGGTAATACTGTCTGGACACGAATCAGCTTGTCAGGATGAAGCGTCGGGCGTTTGCAGCCACGTACCAGGCCCGCTACCCCCAACAGTTCCACCGAGCCGTTGTAGCGTGTGAACAGAAGGTCCCCATTACAGATGAAATATCCTTCTACCTCATCGTTCGGTCGATCGTAAAAGCGGACTTCATCCAACCGTACCTCCATCGGACGGACTGCGTTGATGCGCAGAATTGCATGGCCCGGTGGTGTGGTCGCAGGTTTCTTTGATAGGCCGTTTCGTAGATATGAAATTAACTGGTCGATCGTTGACCAACACCAGCCAGCTGGCAAGCTTGGCAAGTTTGCCGTATCCGGCTCCGCCGGCACCTTGTATTTATCCTTCCACCCCTTCGGCGGCTTCTTGCCCTTGGCTTCGTACTTGGCGAGCTGGTCCTGTTCCCACTGGCGGCGGCGTTCGGTGAGGATGCGATGGAGCAGTTCGCTGGCGGGCTCGACATCGGGGTGCTCGGCCCGCCACTGCTCGGTCAGCTTCCCCTCGATAGCGGCCTTGAGCACGGCGGCGCGGTACCGCTTGAGGTTCGCCCGCACCCGCTCCAGCGCCGCCACGCCCGCATCAAGGTCGGAAAACAACTCCTCAATCTTCGCGACGATACAACGCTGCTCGTCCACTGAAGGCACTGGCACATCAAAATCTAGAATCTTTCCCTTGGGCAGTCCTTGCCGCGTCGCGCCAGACTGCTCCCGCATGATGCGAGCCTGCTGGCTGGGTGAGGCCAAATACCACCGCAGGAAAGCCGGCACGAGGTCGGGTGTGGTGCGAACGATGCAGACATGCTGATTTACCCGGGCACCTGCCATGGCTGGCGGCGCTTGTGCGACTCGGCCGATCGACGCCCCGGTGATGTTCAAGAGGACATCGCCATCCTCGACAGCCACGTTACGCAATCCCTCCGCCTGTTCCTCATTGAGGAACACGAGGCCGTCACTGCGAAAGCCAGCCATATGCACATTAAGCGACCGGATCAGCGGGGTGCCCTTGGCGTGATAAGCATCCTTTCCGCCCTTGGGCGTTGCACCACTTCCCACCTTGGTGGTGAGGTTCTTCAATTTCGAGTTAGGCCAGCCAATCACGCCACCAATCTCCCGTTCAATTCATCCAGCAAGTCGGACAGCTTATCACCAAAGAGCTGATGAGCCTTGCCCCACCCGCCGAGCTGGCTGAAGGGCACGTCCTCGAAGTCGTCGGGCTCGATGGCCAGGCTCGTGGCAATGTGGTCGCGGATGGCTTCGAGCCAGCGGCGCTGCTCGGGCGTGAAGGTGACGCCGGCGGCGGCGCGCTCGGCCAGCCATTGCTCGAACCGCTCCTGCACCTGCACGTGCACGGGGACCAACGGCGTGGCGGGCTCGATGGCGTGGCGAACCAGGGCGATCAGGTCGACCAGGGCCTTGTTCTGCCCCTTGACCTTGTCCGGCTCCAGGGCGTGGTAGGCCTGCCAGAGCGGCTGCTCGGGGTGGTCGGTGTTCAGCGACAGCGGCGGCTGGCGGAGGGCGCGGGCGAGTTCCTTGACCTGGCGGTAGCGCAGGCCGGCGCGGTGCGGCTGGCTGTAGAGCAGCTTCAGAGCCTCGATCTCATCCTTATGCTCGTCGATGAACTGGCGGAAGTGGCTGACCAGCGTCTGGGCCTTCTCCTTCGCGGCGGCGCTGTAGCCGGCGTCGAGCAGTTGGTCGCGGCTGATCTCGTCGATGACCTGCTCGGTGGACTGCTGGCTGGCGGTGAGCACCGCTTCCCGCAGGCGGGGGTTGTGGAACGGCTTGAGGGCCTGGCGGGCCGAGTCGCGTTCGACTTCCTCCAACTGCTGCGTGCTGGGTTCGTCATCAGGCCCCAACTCGAACCGCTGCACGGCCTGCTCACGCACCGCGTCGGGATCGACGGCGTGCAGCAGGTCGTGCGTGAGCTTGGTCAGGTCCTTCCCGTCGGCGTGCTGAATGATGGGCGCGTGCTGTTCGTCGGTGACGCGCTGCTCCAGCCGGGCGAGGCGGGAGGCGAGCGTGGTGGCGAGGTCGGCGGAGGCGTGGCCCTCGGCGACGGCCTTGAGCAGGCGGTCGAGCGGGACGGTGGGCTGGCGGTCCAGCGGCTTGGAGTGGGTCTTGTCCTGCTCGCAGACGCCGATGGCGTCGACGATGACGAAGCGATCTTTCACCTTCGCGTCGGGCGTGACGGACTGGAGGTCGTCGGGCTTGATGATCCGGCAGCCGCGGCCTTTCATCTGCTCAAAGTAGCTGGCGGACTTGATGTTCCGCATGAACAGCAGGCACTCCAGCGGCTTTACGTCGGTGCCGGTGGCGATCATGTCGACGGTGACGGCGATGCGCGGGTGATAGCTGTTGCGGAAGTCATTGAGCAGGTCGTCGGGCTTGCGGCCGGTGGTCTTGCTGGTGATCTTCTGGCAGAACGCGTTGCCCTTGCCGAACTCGTCACGGATGACGCGGACGATGTCGTCGGCGTGCAGATCGTTCTTGGCGAAGACGAGGGTCTTGGGCACCTCGGTGCGGCCAGGGAAGATGTCGGTGAATAGACGATCGCGGAACGTCTGGACAACCAGTCGAATCTGGTCCTTGGCGACCACGTCGCGGTCGAGCTGGTTGGCGGTATAAGTCAGGTCGTCATCTAGTTCCTTGAGCCGGCCGGCGCGTGTGCGGCGGTCGCGGTGGGGCACGAACAGGCCAGGCTCGCGCTGGAGCTTCGCGCCGCCTTCGGTGATCTGCGTCTGGATGCGGTACACGTCGTAGCCGACGTTGACGCCGTCGGCGACAGCCTTTTCGTGGGAGTAGTCCTGCACGAGGTTGCCGCCGAAGAAGCCGATGGTCTGGGCGGTGGGCGTGGCGGTGAGGCCGACGAGAAATGCGTCGAAGTATTCGATCACCTGCCGCCAGAGGTTGTAGATGCTGCGGTGGCACTCGTCGATGACGATGAAATCGAACGTCTCGATCGGCAGGGCCGGGTTGTACGCGACGGGGGCCGGCTGTTTGTTCAGCTGGTTGACCGACTCGAAGGCCGAGTGTTCCTCGGCCTCTTCGTCGAATACTTCCTCGCCTTGGAGGATGGAGTAGAGCCGCTGGATGGTGGTGATGACGACCTTGCTGGCCGGGTCGATCTTGTTCGACCGCAGGTGCTGGACGTTGAACTCCTCGGTGAAGTTGTACTGCGTGTGCGGGCTGGCGAACTGCTGGAACTCGTTGTGCGCCTGTCGGCCGAGGTTGCCGCGATCAACGAGGAAAAGGATGCGCTTGGCCTTGGCGAACTTGATCAGGCGGTAGGTGAAGTTGCAGGCGGTGAAGGTCTTGCCGGCCCCGGTGGCCATCTGGATCAGAGCGCGGGGTTTGCCGAGGGCGAGGGAGCGTTCGAGATTCTCGATGGCGGTGATCTGCGAGGACCAGAGCTGGGTGGTGTCGAGCGTCGGCATCTGACGCAGGTGGTGGCGCACCTGCTGGTCGAGCTGGGCGAGGCGGATCAGTTCGTCGGGCCGATGGAATGTGAACACGCCACGGCTGCGGGCGTCGGGCTCCAGGGCGTTGGTGAACTGCGTCTCCACGCCGGTGGATTCGTAGCTGAACGGCAGCGGCAGGTGATAATGCGGCAGGCCGTCGGGCAGGTTGGTGGTGTATTTGAGTGACTGGGTTTCGACGCCGGTGAGCGTGTGCCCCTCGGGTTTGGCCTCAACAACGCCGATGGCCCGACCGTCGGCATAGAGCAGGTAGTCGGCGAACCCGGTTTTGAGCGGAAACTCACGCACGGCCACGCCCGGCCCGGCGGAGAGGTTCATCGCGCCGTGGTCCTGCACCCGCCAGCCGGCGGCTTCGAGCTGGCGGTCGATCTGTTGGCGGGCTGCCCCCTCAGGCGTCGGCATAGGCGTCCCCGGCGTCAGCTAAACAATGATGGCCCAAGAACTGCGACCACATAGTGTACCGCGAAGCCGAGAATGGCACACCTCCGAACATGAGGCAAGTGCTTAAGCCTCCACAGGCCACTTGATGTGACACACGCATTCTGCCGAACGTGCATGGCACCCAGTACCCGGCACCATTGTCACAGGTGGGATTGGGTCCCGCTACACCTGCCTCATCATCACAAATGCTACCACCGTTCCAAACGGCAGAAAGAACGTCAAGATCAACAGCAGCTCAGCCCAGGCATTATCGGAGGCAATCCCCTTCGCGACCACAATGGACCCGATAAACGCCATTATGACCAACCATGCGAGACTTAACCCAGTTGCGACCTTCATCGACTTAGGGGTGTTCATACAGCCTCTATCGTCACCTGCCTGCTTGCCATTATGTACGTTTCTGCCATTTTTGAAGCTATGGGTAACCCTCCAGACGACCGCACATTTTGTTCATCGCAATCTATTATCTCCTAAAGCTATGGACGCAGCATACCGACATCACGAACATGCCACGATCGACGCGTCCCCTACATCGCAAAGACATTCCATTGCGGCAAATAGATGAAGTTTTGTTCTCGGAGCAGACTCATGTTGTACCTCTTCACGTTCGCAACGCAACTGGCCAGAACACACGAATTTGTGTTTATTGGGTTTTTATTGATGTTGCAAACCAGCAAAAAGTCTTCTGGCCAGCATACGATGATAACTTAGGCAAAGCCCCACTCAGTGGACTTTACCACAATATCCGTGTGCGTGAGTACCATGGCTACACACGAGTAACCGTCGATCACGCTCTATCCCGACTTCGCGTACCCATCGACTTGCATACTTAACATACATAGCTCCGGCTGCCCTGCGCCGCCCTCCCGCCCCCCTCGCCACGACCATTTTCACCTTCCTTCGCAGACGCTACCGAACATCGCGATAAGACAGACACGCCTCCCCTGATCACTGACCTTCACATGGACGGCAAAGGAGGGTCCGAGGCCATTTCAATGGTTTTTGCAACTAAATCTGAGATTTTTCAGGTGCGCGCTGAAATTATTTTTTTCGTGCTGCAAGCCGCGCACCGCTGTTCTGCGCAGCTAGGGCAAAATAGCGACCTTAATATGGGATAATTTTACCGTCTGTATAAGAGACCGTATCTCAGTTTCCTCTTGTTTGGTCTTTGGACGGCGGGGGTTCATTGTCGCACTTCCTTCTCGCACTGTGTTCATTCGCGACTACTCTTCGTGACGAATCGAGCGGCACACCAATTGGTCCGGCTAGACGTTCTAGCCAATGCCGCTCTTACAAGGAGTTCGTTGCGATGAATTGGAAACCTCTACCAGGTACGCAGAGATCCTCAGCCTGCCCGTTTACTATCGACGAGCGTCTCACTGCAGTCATCCGCATCATGTCTGGCGAGACCCGAAAGGACGTTGTCACAGATATGTACAAGCAACGGGGCCTAAAGGTGCCCACGAGAGTCAATCATATTTCCGGCCAATGGTATCGGAACGTCAAAGATGCCAGCAAATCCAACGCTGAGTTCAGTCGTAAATGCCGTGACGCGGGGCTCGCTATCGAATAGTCAGCAATCATGTTGATGCTCTGCTGATACGATGTGTTGGCGCTCTACCAACACCTCGGCACTCATTCTACACCTAGCTACCCATAGAGGCGAGGCGGCATGCAATGCCGCAGACTTGCCCTTTGCTACCACCCCGCTATAGGAGCGCGCAACGATGCTCGACGACAACCTTTACTTTGACAAACTAAACGGAATTACGGGACTCTTATTTCAACTCACGAGTGGCGAGTGGTGCCATATTGATCGCAGATGTACGATAACCTGTGTTCCAAATCGCCCATCTGTAGGACCCCCCGTAGACACCAGTAATTTTGCCGGCCAAATAACTCATGCAGACCGAATGATTGTTGAGACACTTCGATTATATATTGTTCGGGACATGAAAAATATGCTTGGCAAAGATCATCAGAAGGATATGGATTGCGCCCGCCTGCTTCTATCCTTGAGCCAACGCGCATCCGACGGCATCCTTTTAACACGTGACCCCAACTTGGTTACGGACGTTGCCCGATCCGATTTGTACATGTTCGCCACGCACAGGATCCTTTTTTCGGCCCTTTCATCAGCCGATGCCGCCACTGCACTATATTTGCTGTGGAGTGGCGAAACACCCCCTAGGGCGACAATTGGCGATAGGTTTAATTTCAGAAACTGACGGGCTTTCACTACACGATGATTTCCGCCACTATCGTGCCCATGCATACTTACAAATGCACGGGCACGGTTTTACTGGCTCAACTATCACCATGGAACCCAATTATGTGCGATACACAACTGTACTCAACGACCAACAACACCGCCCCTCCTATCTACTTTCAACAACTGACAGGCAAATGGTGTCAGATTGCGGCGACTGGTGAAATCGCGTTTCACGATCACCGCCCTAAGACACTAGTCCCAACTCACCTGGGACAGTTTCCCCTCAAAGTTCGCCACGCCGTAGAGGATACAGTCACACAAGCTCGCCAAGGTTGGCCCATTCATTTGGCATATCGATATCCTAGTGACCGACATGCAGTTAACATGCGTGATTCATGGATTGAAACATGCGCAGATACTATTTGTGTGTTAGTTCTGACCGAGCACACAAGACTACATCCTTCAAAAGCCTCATCCCCTATCTATGGGCGGCTCGTGAGTGAGCTATTATGGTCCAGAATACAGTGTGACGACATTGTCGCCGCGTTACTACATGTGTGGTCTTATTATGTTGCTGCCGATTTCGAGTGATTGATTTCGCCCATACAACCACCACAGTTGGCTGACCTAGCCCAAGAGCCCCACTATACGATTCACATATGTTATGTGATGTCGATTCGTCGTCCGCACTGCAGGTGATTATGAACGATGTTCGCATAGATTCCCAAATGACCGTCTGAGAATACCAGCCCCGCCGACGCCGAAAGGCGTTTGACGAGGCCAGGAATGCGGGTCGCCGGGGAACGTTCGGGAATAGCAGGTCAAGGCATTCGGCGGTTGGCACTGAGGCGAATGCGACGCAGCAGGAAATCCGCTCCGGGCCGCTTCAACGCCCCGCTGAGTATCCGGAAGACGACCGCTTTCTCCACCTGGCCGTCGCAGTAGAGATCAAGAATCGAGCGAGGCTGGTAGGCCGGGTTGTGCAACATTGAGCAGGCCCGGCAGACAGGGACGATGTTGGCTGGCACCAGCGGTGCCATCTCGGTTGCGGGGAACAGACGGCACGCGGTCACGGCCAGGCGGTTGCAGTAGGCACAATGACCTTGATGGTCGATGATCAGGTCAAGGAACTGCTCCCACGTGCAGTCCACGAGGACGCCATGGCGGTTGGCTTTGACCTTCTGTTGTCGAAACCACGAGCCAAGACGGTAGTTGTTCAGGTGACTAGGCAGATCGTTCAGGCGAGAATTGCGAACCATGGTGGTGCTTCCTTTCCCTATGTTTGCCTTCCTTCCTCCCTCGTGACTTTCCCGATCCCGTCCGCGTGGACGTGATCCCGATACGTTTGGCCCTGCAATGCCACCGCCGCCCTGGCGGAAGCCAGGCCGGCGGCGGTGTTACGGCGGATGATCGTGGGAGAATGTCGGCATCGACCGACGGCATCATCCGCCGCCGGACCCCCCGGTTACTGGGCAGCCCGGAAATCACGGAGTGTTTGTCGGTAGCGGTGATAAGCTCGCTGGGTATCCCAACCGGCCTGTCCCATCATGTCATCGACGATCATCCAGCCGATGCCTTCTTCTTCGACCATCTCAATGGCCCGGTAGGCTAATGGCAGGTCGGGCACGCCCATTTCCTCGGCGATATCGAGGAATCGCTGGCGAGCGGCGTCAACCCGACGCTCAGCGGCAGCTTCTTTCGCCTGGTTTGCCGCTGCTCCGTGCAGGGTGTCGATTGCATTCTGCACCGGCGTATCTTTGGATGACGTCAACTGATCTCGGTGACCGATCACGACGGCCGTAAGCTGCCTGCTCGGCTGGTAGATGCCGACGGCCATGTCATCGGCCGTGCGATGCAACGCCTCGTCGCCTGCCGCGATGCCTGGGATCAGCCACTGGCCGATGTCGGTGATTTCTTCATTCATGGCGAGTCCCGCGACGCGGCTTGCCGCTGTCATCGCCGCCAAGCTGCGTTTGTCCGGAATCAGCACCATCATGCCCGTCAACGTCTCTCCCTCGCCGATCGCAATGGCAATCAGCGAAGCGTCCTCGTTGGTCGGTTCCAAGCTCTCGCTGGCGAACCATGCCCGCAGGTGCCCCACCGGCGAGTCCGGCAGGGTCAGGCTTGGCTCGCGATCAAAGAACGGAGCAGCATCCTTCAGATCGGTGAAGGTGAAATTCAGCGGCTGATCCAAGGCACGAAAGTACTGGGCCGACTCCCGTGGGTCGGTCGGGGCGGGCGTCGACGCGGCATTGGCGGCACGAGGTGGCTGATCGGATATCTCTCCTGTCAGGACGCCCCAACCGGCCATGAGCATGAGGGTGAATACGCCGATGAACGAGAGCGTGGGCCATCGGCCATTGCGAGAAAGACCGTGCCAAAGGTCGTCCAGCCGTTCGCGGATCGCGGGTTTCAGCAGGTACGCCCCGCACAACCCCAGCATCCCCAACGCCACCAGCAAGCCCAGCGTCGGGATGGCCATGGCAAACATCGAGCCGATCATCCAGGTGCCGAACATGATGGCGATGTGCAGCCCCATCGAACCGTTGGGCAGCGGCTCGGCGGTCGTCCTGACGGCGTGCGTTGGCGACGGCGTGCCATCCGGATGCGAATCCGGCGTCGGTGTGGGTTCAGGTGTCGTGGTCATCGTGAAGGGTCTCCCCGTGAAGTAGAAACAAGCCGGTGGCTGCCCGGTGCAGGCCACATCGTGGCGGAAGCGTGTGATCGTTCCGCTGTAGATGTTTTCGGCTTATTGCGAACTATAGTTTACAGACGGTGGCGGTTTTCTGCTCTACCGTCGCGACGTGCTGGGCGAAGAACTGAAACACGCTCGATTGGCGGCAGGGCTGACGCAGGAGCAGCTCGCAGCCAAGGCCAAACTCACCCGCGAATATGTGAGCCTGCTGGAACGTGGACAGAAGTCGCCCACGGTGGACACGTTGCTGCGGTTGTGTAAGGCGATGAATGCGTCGGCGGGAGCGATGTTAAGCCGGATTGAAGCTACGACCCTGACCACGTCCTCACGTCAACGCAAAATCCAAGGCTAGGGATGACCCCAATCCCGTGTTGATCATGGTGGTTCGCCGTCGTGCAGTGCGGTGGATAGCCATTACCATGAAGCCATGCCGCCAATACAGAATTTTGATGCAGGGCCGCTCCGTAAAACGCTGACCAAGATCGGATTCAATACGCGGCTGGCTCGCGACGTGGAAGACCTGTTGCTTTTCTGGCATGCATCGTTCATGACGCATCCGACACTGGCACCCGCCGACGAGACGTCACTAACGGAATCGCAACTGGTAGAGTGGGAGCGATTCTACGCGGATAAGCAGCAATTCGCCCGGCAGCTGCCATCCCCAATCACAAATGCGGATGGCGAACAACTACATCTGATAGACCAGGTAACGGCCTTGGATGATCCAGCTGCGTTCGCACCCCTTCAAGACTTTCACGCGTCGTTGGCGGGTCGTTTTTTACGACAGGTGTGCACGCCCTACATGTTCTGGTATGGGCGAACACCATGGCTCGATTACACCCTGGCGTGTAACCGTAACGAAGATGCCTTGGTGCGGCTGCTGACGATCGACGCAACCATCTGGGGAATGCCCCGCTTGCAAGTGTGCTGGCCCGTCCTGCAGCATAAGAAGGTCAACCCACCTCTTTACGATACCTTGTGGAATGCCAAGCAACGACGAATCCGTCGAACCATCGAGAGAACCGACACCGGGCCGATGTTGAAGGTGGCCACCTACCGATCCAAGAAGACAGAATTCACCGCACGGTTGCAACAAGTTCTCGCTGACCAGGGCCATGATTTGGACGAACCCGAGCTACGTGACATTTTTGATGCCTTCGTTCAAGGTTTCGGGTTTCAAAGCGATCCAACACTTCCCGAGCGTAACGACACCCACAGTCAGTCGCTGCTCCGAAAACGCCCCGAGATTGAAAAATCTTGATGTTCGTAAATTTTGTCGGGGGAACAGAGGCATGCTTGTTACACAATGGGCTCCGCTGGCCAGGTGGTCTGGCCAGCTTGATCGATCATGGGCGAATGAGATGCCCAGACTATTTAAGGAGTCCACTATGTCCAAAAAGCCGATGACCCCAAAACGAGCGGCGGCTATTCAACGCCATGCCTGCAAGCAGAATGGTGGCACCACGCCACCGAAGAGTTTTGTCACCCGTGCCCAGCGTGCAGCCGATCGCAATAGTAAGAAGACGTAGCTGCTGATGCAGAGCAGGTCGTGCGGGCATCGACTCGCACGACCTTTTCCTGATTCCCGAGGTTAGGGGCGGAACACCGTCATGCCTTTGCGGCGGAGTATGTGCCTTCGATGAATTCACGTATGTCGACGCCGAAGTTTGCTGAGTAAGTAATCCTTCATGCCTCTCACGATCGAAGAGCGATCGTACTGTTCAAGGTAGACCAGTTCCTTAAGCACGAACGCCCACGCGTTGCGGCGGTCCCGTTCCTCCAACGCCGCTGGCAACGCTTCTTCGTCGGGGCCGACGTCCAGCAGGGCGATGTGCGACCAGGGGCTGACCATCAGCTGCGAAGGTTGATCCGCCTCACGGAACACGCAGCGGTCCGGCGTCACTGCCACCACCACGCCTTTGACGCACTGGCGATGATCGAACACCCGCATGCCGGGCACGACGATGGGTAACGGTGAACGCGAGCGGCGGGTCACTTGGCTTTGCTCCGGCGTCGGCGACGCCCATCAAGGTGGCGGTAGAGACACAACCCCAGCAGCTGATTGCCGGGCAAGGTGGTTTGCCGGCGGGCCTGCTGCAAGGCTTGAAGCAGTTGTCGGGAGAGGGCCGTTCGTACCCGCTTGTCCGGCAGCGTGACGTCGGACACGCCCAGCTGCTCTAAATCCTGCACGACGGCGTCGAGTTGCTCGTCCACCGCCTCCTGCACCAGTACGGCGACGGAACGCTGCTGGCTTTTCGCCTTGGCCTTGGCCTGCTCCCACAGCTGCGTCGCCACGCGATAGCTACGGGGCACCGGCACGGCGTGCGGGTTGGGCAGCGACGAGCGGGGTGATGCACTACGCGATGGTGTCATGATCTACGATCCTTCCGTTGCATGGTCGCGGTTGTATTCCTGCCGGACCCACTGATTGACCCGGCCGACGCCGACGCCGAGCGTTTTGGCGATCCGCACCTGGCCCCAGCCAGCCTGGCGAAGCTGCGTGGCTTTGCCCTTATCGAAATACCGCTTGGCGTTGCCCACCCGCTTGCCCTTGGCCTTGGCGTTGCGAAGCCCGGCCTTGGTGCGTTCGCTGATGATCGACCGCTCGTACTCGGCCAGCACTGAGAAGATGCCCGCGAGCATGCGGCCGGTGGAACTGGCCAGGTCGATGTTCTCCCGGTAACTGACCAGCACCAGGTTCCGAGCCGTCATGAACTCGATGATCTGGACCAGGTGCGGCAGCGATCGGCCCAATCGGTCAAGAGCGTAGACCACCAGTATCCGCAGCTGCCCCTTGTTCAAGGCATCCCAGCACGCGTTCCAGCCCGGTCGACTGTCCCGCGTGCCGGAGATGCCTTCATCGATAAACTCCACCGGCTCCCACCCACGGGAGCGGCAATGCTCCCGCAGGCAGGCCAGTTGGGGATCGACGGACTGCCCGTCCGTGCTGACCCGAGCGTAGAGGGCCACCCGCACAGGCCGGGTCATGCTTCACCTTCCTCTCCCGATCCGGGGGCGGCGTCGCCGTCGACCGACACGGCGTCCGCCGTGAGCCGCTCGCCACCCTCGCCGCCTTCGCCGGAGCGGGTGTGCAGGAAGTAGTCCTGATAGTCGGGGAAACTCTCGACGGTGCCTTCGAGGTCGTATTCGTCCACGAGGCTCTGGCCGATCCACGCCTGCAAGGTCTCGCGGGCCTGGCGATGGGTGAGGTGGTGCGTCGCCACCTCGCTGGCGAAGTTGAACAGGTCGTAGACCGTCGCCTTCACCGGCACCGAGCGGGAGCGGCGGCTGGACAACTCGTCGACTGACGCGAGGCCGTAGAACCGCAGCGGATTGCCGCAGACCTGATCGAGTCGATCGAGCAATCCGTTCCGCTGCTCGTGATCCATGCCTTCCCGCGTGCAGGCGTCGGCGATGAAGCGGTGCAGCTGCCCGGCTTCAGATAAGGATGCCCACGATCGGCTGGCCGCTTCGACCCGCTGACGGTAGGCGGCGAAGCCTTCCTCGTTGTTAAAACTCGCCATCGCTCGCTGCATCACCGGCAGCAGTCGCGTCTCCTGCCGACCCAAGGGGAAGGTGGTCTTAAACGAGCGGGCCAGACCGATCATGCCGTTGGAGCAGACCAGCCGCAGCAGCGAAAGGTAAGCCGACGGCATGCCATAGCCATCGAGGGGCATCTGCACATTGAACTGCGTGCGGAACGCATCGCCGCCGATGTTGAAGGCGGCAGGATACGGACATTCGAACGTGGCCGAGGCGACGCCGTTGGCGTAGCTGATCTGCTGGCCGTCGAACTCGTCGACCAGCTGCCGCACTTCGCCGACCTGCAACAGTGGCCGCGAGGGATTGGTGGCACTGAGCAGCCGACCCTCGGCATCGTCATGCTCGCCCAGCTGGGCGGTAAGCCGGACGCGGTCCTGCCGTGTGCGGGTGATGCGGTCGAACACCTCGTCGTGGCCGAAGTAGTCGAACACGCTCCGGCTGAGGTTGTACAGGGCCGAGAACGAGTTCCAGAAGCGACCGCTGACCTGCATGCGACGGCCGTCGGGCAGGACGACCCGCGTGCGGCGATCCCGTTCGTGACGGCTGGCCGATCGGCCCACGCCTTCGTATTCCACCTGCAAGGCGTTCAGCGGTAGCGTCTGCGATTCCAGTTCCAGATTCGAAAGATTGGCGACCATGATTCGGCTCTCCTAAATAAGGTTGGGGTTGATCGGTCTCCACCAACCCATGTCCCGAGCCCGCGAGCGAGATAATGTCCCTGGGAGATTCTTCCCTACAGACCGGCGACCACCTGCACGTAGGCCAGCAGCAACGCCAGTTCGCTACCCGCTGGCGTTCCGCCATCCAGCCAGTGACAAGCCAGCCGGGCGGCGTTGACCTGGCCGTGGTGATGGTCCACCGTGTGCTTTTGTTCGCGGTCGCCCTGATGATCGATCAGACGGATCACGCCGCGATGCACGCGTTCGAGCGTGACCGCTCCTCGCATGCCGTGCAGCGTCAGGCGAACGATCGACAGGCGACGCACCGGGTTCGAATCGTCAGATGGTGGATGCAGTGGTTGAATCATGATGGCCATTGGATGGCAGGCGAATCGGCGGCACAATTGCACAGCCAGGGGTATGCGGGGGCGGTCGGGGGGCAACCGGGGGCTACCGTCGCCGACGCTTCCGCTTGAGATAACGCGGCAACGCCACATCCAGCGACGCCATCGCCGAGAGCGTGTTGCCGTGGGCGGCGTGCAGCCGGGGTGTGCGATCCTGCAGGATCGGCCAGCGACCTTCGGTGTAGCGGAACTTCGCCGCCGGATCGGCGATTCGTGTGAACGGCCAGACGCTGGCGGTGTTCTGCACCACCTGGGCATGCGGCTTGTCGCGGTGACGCCGCAACGCCCGACCCACCATCTGAATGGTGGGGCCTTTGGAGGCCGGTCGGGCGAAGACGGTTTTCAGGGCCGGGCTGTTAAACCCCTCGGTAAGCACCTGCACGTTGAGCAGCACATCGACCTCGCCCCGGTTGAACGCGTCGATCTGGCGATCCTGCTCGCTGTGGCCGTGCACCACCTCGCAGCGGACGCCGCCTTCGCGAAGCAGCCGGGCACAACGGAAGCATTCATCGAGCGAGAGGAAATAGCCCACGCTCTGACCCCACCGTCGCCGCTGTTCGAGGTAGAGACGGGCCAACTGATCCGGCGTCCACGGCCCGTCGAAGATGTACTGGTGATACGGCGAGAGATAGCCCGCTTCGATCAGCTGCGGCAAGCCCGCGTCGCGGATGACCTTGCTGAAACACAACGCCAGCTGATCCGTGCGAAACGGCGTGGCCGTCGTGGCCAGGTGCAGCTTCGGTTTGACCTTGGCATAGACCGAGGCGGAACTGTCGCTGGCGGCGTGGTGCCCCTCGTCTTCGATGAGCACCTCGAAATCGGTGGGCGGGTTCTGCTCAAACAGGCTGAAGTAGCGGATGGGCTCAAAGCCGATCAATCGCTGGTTGTCCGCCTCGGCCTGATGCAGCAGATGACGCCGCATCGCCGTCCACCCCGACCGCCACCCGTAGCGGCGGTGCAGGGCCTGGGCGATCAGGTGGGCCATGATCGTCTTGCCGCTGCCGGTGGGGCTCTCGATCAGGATGCTGCGGTGTCCCTCGTCCACCGCCGCCAGGGCCTGCTCGATGATTCGCTGTTGATAGTCGCGTGGTTCGAGCATGGCATCAATCCTCGTTGGGCAGCAGGATGGTGAGCACCGGCTCGCCTTCGTCGCCGGGGCCGCAGATGACCTTGAGCGTGACGGTCTCCTGGCGTTCCGGCTCCATCAGGAAAATCACCTGGAACAGCAGCTGATCCTTGCGGCGGGAACGGCGGATCGCGTGGTAGAGCATCCACAACAGGTCATGCCCACGCCCGCGTTCGGATTGGCCCAGCGACCGCAACCCCTCGCGAGGGACGACGTAGCCGTGCCACACCGCTGCCGTGCAGGCCACCGGGCAGTGGAAGCCGGTCTCTTTCGCCCATTCGGTGAGATCGACGAGCACGCCATCGTTCAGGGCCTGCTGGCGGGTGTAGCGATAGATGATCGGATCGGGTTCGGGGTGCGTCTCGGCCATGGGGCCCTCCGTCGTTGGGAAGAATCGCAGGTCTCCGGTGCCTGCTTACCCATCCATGGCACGACGTGGGGGCAGCGATAATGTGGTTGTTGCTGCTGGGCGTCGCCAGCAGAGGCAGGCCGGGGCCTTGCCTGGGGGGATGGAGGGGATGGGGGAAGTATGGCGGAATCACGGGGGTTGTCCCCCTGCCCCCGCCGATGTGGTTCTCGGCGAGAGCAGGAGTTCCCGTGGGGCAGGGCGTGGATAGTGAAGATCCAACTTAACCTGACGCGGGGATAGAGATGGCATACACGCTTGTCCATCAGCGCAGACTGACACCCTCGACCGTCTGTACAATATGTCGTTTCGTTGCTGTTCTGGCTTGCTTTGCTGGGTCTGAAGGCGGGGGACGCGTCCTTTGCAGCCTGTTCAACACCATACCAATGCAACTCCCCCCAATTCGATTCCCATCGTGTACCTCCACAGAATGCGCGGGAGAGAGAGAGGAAATAGCAGGACAAAACGAGGCTGGAGCGACATCACATAATAAATGCCCCCGTCCCGACCGGACCCCTACGCTAACCGTACTAGCGTGGCGATAAGATGATGACACATGTTCACCTAGGCGGGGCGCTTGCCGCCCCGCTGCGTGAGTTTGCAACAGCAAACCGCCCCCTGCGACACAACGTCGAAACAAGGCAACCACGTGTTTGAAAACTTGGTAACAGCGTGCCCGTCCGTGCAGTCGTCCTACCGGCGATCGGTATTCGGCCACAATGCTCTGCAGTTGGAGTTGAGTCGCTAGATCACGCCCCCTCTCGTAGTCCCGGCGGCTCGGAGACCAAGCAATTAGACCTTCCCTGTGGGCCAACGCTGCTGTTTGAAGAAATTGCCTTCGCCCTACTCCCCCGTCGCCGTGAATTGTTGAGTAGGCCGCGATGTAGAGCCAGGCGCCAAGCCGCTCGGCATCACGGCGGTTCAGCTGATGCTCTCGCCGTAGACCACGCCAGAATCGATGAAAGGCGGCCGGCAGGATTCGGAATTCGCCCTTCGGGCCACTTCGCCCTCTCGTGACGACCCGACGTTTAGGCTGTGCCGACGCATGTGCCCATGCCCGCCGTAAATCCTCCTTCGCCGCCCCTGCATCATCACTGATCGTGCGGCGGTAATGTTCGACATACGATTCCACTTCCCAACCGTAACATTGAGCGATGTATGCGGTACACCGCATTGCCTCCCAACGGTCCGGACATGCTCTGTGATCGGCGTAGCGGTAGAAACTGGCAGGCAATCGCCGTGGTTCAGACGTCGCACATCCGCGTATGCTTGTGGTGTACGTGCATCGTGCCGGAGCCTTTGTAGCTTCACCTGTGCGGTGCTGCTCGTCCGTTCTCTGTTGCCCCTGCCGTTGGCCTTGTACATGATCGACAGTGTTAGTCGCCGTAGACCACCCCATCTGCTGCACAATTGGCGTAGCCCACACCCCTCCACGTTGCACCGTTTGCTGAAGGTACGCCCGTGCTGCCGCAGGATGGTTACGACACAATCGTAATATCAATTTGTCCAAGTCAACCACGCCTAATCGCCGTAGCCGACACCAGTCATCTTCAGTCCGTAAAAATGGCACATTTACACACGCAGATGCTGTACCGCATATTGCATCAATGCCCGCTTCACCCGGATGGAGGCGGTGCCCAAGATTCCCCAGCAACCATCCCAGCTGCCGCAGTGTTTGAGTATCGTGACGACAGCGGAAATAGAAGTGGGTTCCGGTGCCGGATCGAGACGGCTCCTCGTAACACGAGGAGTCGGCGAACACACGCCGAACAATCTGCCCAAGCTTAGCCACGCCCTCGGGGTCGCTACCCCCTTTATCATCAAGATCGATACAGGCCAAACATGTCGGTGTGTCGTCCGAAGCGGTGTAGTAAATTGTTTCACGACCTTGAAAATGGGAAATGAATACGGTCGGGTCAATCAAGATGTTTGTCAGATGGTACGGCAACCGCGGTCCAGCTGTAGCGTACACCACTTTCCCCAGCCGGACATATGGTTCGCTACGGCCCCAAAAACCCCACTTCGACACATCCATGTGTCCAGCCAGCCAGATGGCCGCTTGCATCTGCCACTCGGGTAGTTCTGCACGGCTCCAGGCCAGTTCGTACCGGGCTCGTGAATCGGCAACCACATCTCGATGGGTCCGTCGCCGCGGCAGTAGGTGCCGAATTAAGGGGCGTTCATCAAACTCCCCATCGCTGGACGAGGAGAGGTCGGCGACCCAGGCTGCAATGTTCGAGGCTACTCCCATACTTTTATATACTCACGCCGACTCGCGCGACGTTCCACAGATTTTGCCCCCTCCCCCCGCTGCCCATACGGTACGACGCAATGGACCTGCATGGGTACCCACACGAGCACCCACGCAGGCCCGCTATAGCTTTGCAGCCACTCGTTTGCGTTCACTTCTGCGTAAACACGCATGACCCTTCTTGTCCCATCATCAGGTCAGAGCATCTATAAACGCATACGCATCATCGCACACATCTTTCATGTTCTGATCACTATAGCTAGCATGATTGATTGATACCGTATCAAACTGATTCGCTAGCTCGTCAAATCGTAACGCATACTTGTACAGCCGTTTCTTCCTAATTGCGTACTTTTGATACAGCTGGTACATGACGGTCTGAGCCATCGTGTACATCATGACCTCCCTGATGCCTTGCGTCCTACATACCTCCAGCCCTTTGCACAACGCCTCATACTCTGCGGTAATACACGTCGCTTTGGCCACCCCACAGGAATCCACATGCAGCTGTCCAGACTCGTTGGGATCCTTCAGGCCCCAAGCAACCGCGGCTCGACTGCACCATTCACGTTGCGACACCCCAGACACGTAGATCTCATATAGATTGCTTGGTTGCACAGATGGGCTTGACCGGCTAATCCATAGAGGTTTACGATCTTGGTTCAGGTCTTTGGATTTGGCTGTTGCCTGACGCCAACCGCCTTTACGCCGTTGCTTCCGAACATCCCCGACTACCTTTGCATACTTATTACGATTCATACTGCATCTCCTTAAATTTTATGCCGCCATGCATAATTACATAGACTCCAACGCCGGAGCTTGGCTATGCCTCTTCTAGCGGCTTTTGGGCGTGCGATTCGCCGCTCGTTCAACGAGATTGAGGACGAGATCATCGCCTTCCCATAAATAACAAAGCGCCACTACCCCCCCTCCGCGCGTGGCTGTTGGCCTAATTTCCCAAGATTAAATTCCCTCGCCTATCCCTATTCGCTACAACCCCTCCAGACCGATATGGTTTAGGCCATGTGAATGCCCAAAACCATGCCCCCCTTCGCCCTTTTTACGAATGTTGCAAAAGCATGAACCGCACGGCTCAATGCTCCGCCGATCTACGCTTGAGGCCTTACACGTTCCCGCTCGCAGGCCTCCCTTCTACAATTCGACCGGCTTACGTGATATGCGAATCCCTGGTGTTTTGGCATGCCCCAGGATTCGACATCCAAAATTTGTCGACGTCAGGGGGGGGGGGGTACGGAGCGCCCGATGTATTTAAGGGGTATGGCCAGTCATGAACGACCACCTTCCCGACCAATCCCAGACCAACACGAGCCACGCGCTCCGTCACGAAATCTGCCTGGCGACAGAATTACGCAGTCGAGACAGCACGATTCCAATAACGGCCAAACGGACATCCCCATGGCACACCAGATTGCTCCCGACGTAATCGAGCAACTAGCCCACTTGATACTCAACATTGAAACCCGCAACAGTACATCCTGACGAGGTAGGCCAGGCCGCAACATCAGCACCGCTCCACGGCAGCACTGAAAATGCACCGCGAGCCACGGCCGCCTATATACGCTTGACGCGCGACGAATCTCTCAAGAAGGGGTTGTCGGCTGCCGCCCAACGCGCGGATATCGAAGAATATGCCACGCGTGCCGAGTTGCCGAATTTGACCTTCTACGACGAACCGGAGGCAGTCGGTGGTGATGTTGCGTTTGAGCGACGGATCGAGGGGCGTCGGTTACTGGGGGATCTACAAGCGGGGCATATTGGGCACGTCGTGGTGCGTGACATGGACCGCCTCGCCCGCGACGTGCGTTTGTGGCTCCGCTTTGTTGAGGCGTGCCAAGACAACGGTGTCGAGGTTCACACGCTTTCCGGCCCCTTGCCCCTGGACAGCCCCACGGATGAGTTTGCCGGGACGGTTAGAGCCGCCGCAGCTCAACTTGAACGCAAACAAGTGGGTGATCGCGTCCGACGTGCCAAACGCCAAGTCGCCTGGAAGGGGCGGCATGTAGGCGGCCCTCCCCCCTATGGCTACATCACGCAGGCTCGCCGGGCCGCAGAATTGCGAGACAGTGGAATTCCTGAGGAAGCTGCCCGCCAGCAGGCAGAGGGTGAATACCCCCTACGGGGACACCTGTATGTGGACAATACCGAGGCCGATGTAGTTCGATTCGCTTTCGAGGCCTATCTGCGTCGCGGATGGGGTATGAGGCGAATTGCTAACGAGTTCAACTCCGCAGGCCAGCGAACCCGGAACGGCAAACTATGGCAGCCCGACCAATTACGCCGTATGATTCAACATCCCGTGTATGCAGGCTTCATTACCCACGATGCGAAGCACTTTGAAACACGAGGCCGCCAACATACAGCCCGGCCGAAACAATCGCGTCACCGTGGAAGCCACGACGCCCTAATATCCGAAGCAGAGTGGCAACGTGCCCAAGCCATCCGAGAGTCACGAATCCTGCACAAATCCGGACGCGGCAACGCTTCCACCGCAACACGCCGATACGCCCTCTCTGGCGTCTTGCAATGCAGTTGCGGCAGTCCAATGCGAGCCGCAAGCACTCACAACAAGACGGACCATGCCTATTACGCATGCATTCGACGGCGCACCTTCGGCCCCGAGGCAATAGGCGGTTGCGATCGACCACGTGTTAACCTCAAACGCGCAGACCAGACATTCTGGTCTGCTTTGAATCAGCTCTTAAGCTCTGAATCGCTGGTGGACCGTGTTTACGAAGCCGCCGAGCGCCTCGCCGCTGCACAACAAGAGGATTTACTCGACATAAAGCCAACTCCTGACGAGGAGCTAGAGCGAGTACGCCTGAATCTCGAACGCTGGTATGAACGCCACGACAACGCAATCACCGGCATTGAACGCGAGGCTGCGTGGCAACGCATTACCCAGCTTACAAACCGAATCAAGCAGCTAGACGAGCAAGTGGCCAACTCACCACCGGAGACACCACCCGAGAATGACCACCCCCTACGCATCACCCGAGAACAGGTGGCCCACCACCTGGTTTCACTCGCAACACTTGCAAACAACAGCGAGGACCAGGGCAAACACCTGATCACGTCACTGATTAATCATCATGGCCTAACCGTCACGTTGACGAGTGAACATACACTGAAGGTGCACTTGGCCATTGCCCCACCAGGAACATCAACAACTGACGTCACGTACACGACGCCTCTCGATGTCGAAGTGCGACTAACTAGCGACAATATCACTCAGTGGCACCACGACAACCAGGGAAAACACTTCTGCCATATCTGCGACAAACCGATCCAGGTAGAACGTCGACATTACTGGCGCGGCGTGCCTACACACCACAAGCACTGCTGGGCACAGCAACTCGCAGTCCAACGCCGACAACAACGACCGAAGGGTTACACAGGAAACGAGGTGGCAAAACTTCTCGGCATCGGCCGCACAACCGTCAGTCGATGGGTGAAATCAGGCAAGCTCCCGAAGCCTATCGTAGTCGATAATTCCTTATCCCTTTGGGACAGAAGGGCGATCGACCGACTCATGCCGCCACGCATCGATTCACTTAGCAACGCAATAACCAGCTAATACAGGAGCAAACATGGCTTACAACCTCGATGAAATACGCTACAAACTGCTATGCGCATACCACACCCACCACATAACCGACCACCCACTAGATGACCTTGACGACAATGAACTCATCCTTCCCGACTTTGATAATATAAAGCTTGAAGTAATACAACCTAATCCATCGTGCGACTATTCCTACGCCAGATTGTATTTCAATAGCACTTACGCACTAGATCGATACGCCCATATTAAGTGCCATATGGAAATAGGCCAGCCCCGAATTGATGGCGCGATCTCACATTTCATTCTCTGGTGGTCACACGAAGCTCACGGCCACATACGTATACTGTGCGACGTGTACTTCGCTATAGAGGTACTTCACGCCTTCGACCCTATAACAGATCGATGCCAACGCTTTGAGTACCATCTGGATGGGCACTTGACCCCAAGCCCTGACGAAGAATGGCCCCTTTTACCAGAATGCGTGCCATATAGCAGCGGATACGCGTACCCTTTTTGCCCAGAATGGTTCATCATGCCTGATGCAGCAGCATTGGCGCACGAAGCCCTCGTGGACCACTATGCCTCCCTTCTCGGAGAAAGGTAAAAATGACACATTAGCGATATAAATACTCAATTCGATTGGAGCGATGTTTTACATCGAAATACAATCACCCATTTATGTTCGAGTTACCTCCCCTTCGAAATCCCCCAGATCCGGAATCTGCGTGAATGAGATCCGTGTCGGGACGTCGCCTGTGCACCCCACATCCCGCCTAGGAAGAGGCAGTGCCGCCCGTACTTTTGGTCGAGACGATCCATGGCATTCGCGAGCACGTCGAGGTGGGCTTGATCGTCATACAGCGGCAGTGTCACCTCACACCTTTCGCAGATCAACAACACACAATAACGCTTACAAAGGAGACTACATGCCTTACGACCTTAATAATATTCGCCACAAACTGCACCATGTACGATACAACCAGTATATGGCTATGAGTAACAGATTACATCCATCCTATAATGATGAATTCATATTGCCATTTTTTGACGGCCTACGCATTACTATACTGCCGCCCTCTGAGGTTCATGACTATCCACGCGCACAAGTGGTATTTATTACAAACCGCGTATTTAAAGAACGCATTATTGACGACAGATACGACGAAACGTATGACGCCAACTTCCGCGGAGGAATTTCAGGCCTGCAATTATGGTGGTCATTTAAAACAGATGGGCGGATACGTATACTGTGTGAAGTACATTTTTCAATCGTGACTGAATACTTATTCGATATCCCAATATCTCCAGTCCAACGCTTCGAGTATCACCAGAATGGCTACTTGACTCCACACCATGGTAACGATCGCTACCTACTACCAGACTGTGCACCCTACAGCAAAGGGTACGCGTTCTCCTACTACCCTGAATGGTTTATCATACCTGATGTAGCAGCGCTAGCACACGAAGCTCTTGCCACTCATTACGCTTCGATGCTGGACTGACAACTATAAACCGGACTCGTCAGGCTATCGCCCACATGCCTCACGACCTTAACAACCACCGTCAATTGGAGTTCGGCGGACTTCGATAGTGACCACGTACATATGTCCCGTCGGCACGATAGTAGCCACGGACGCGCACAGTCTTGGGAACGCCATTCTGATTCGGCTGTCCGTAGTAGCTACCGTTCTCAGCAACCCTCGATGGCGAGGCTTGCCTGTACTCCGGTGATGCATACCGATTAGGATCTGAGTGGTAAGCAGGTCGCGATATCCGAACCGACTCTTGGGATGATCGGTTGACCCCATGCGGGAACCGATGTGTTGCCTCGCGACTGGTTCCCCTGCCGATGTCGATGGAGCTCTCGTTGGTCGAAGCGGAACTGAACTGCGAATCGGCCCATAATCCCAAACCTCGTTCACGGGCCGTTCGTTCCAGACGAACCAGTTCGTCTGTGGCCTCTTCCGAACGGGCGATTCGAGCATAGCCGCTCCGCACCATCTCAACGCCAGCATCACGTCCATCGGGCAGGATGACTCGCGCCGATACTCGTCCATCCTCGTCGCGACTCGTTCCACGAAACGTAATGCGTTTGTTGTTAACCAGCTGCGCTAGGGCTGTACGAGATCTTCCAGCATTTTCCTCACCTGGCAGCGGAGCGATAACACCTTCGATCCGGACGACCACGGAGCGCCTGCTATTTACCAGTTCAATCAGGTGGCCCGCTACGACACTGCGAAACTGCCAATCCGCCTGAGTCCTGGGGTCGGATGCTGGCGGTGCAGCATTGGCTGAAGTAGTAGCAGGCTGCTGGGCGTTGACGTACGGTCCCGTGAAGGGGTCGCGCCGACTGTATGAATCTTCGGAATCGTGATCCTCACCAGCCGTGTCGGCCATTCCCGGTTCGGGCAGAGGGTTGCGATCCTCCAACGAGATATGTTCAGCCGGAGCCTCGTCGGCGGTCGATGATGGGGCGTAACTAATCCATGATAATCCGAGTGCGACGAACAATATCGCACCAACGATGATGCCGCAGGCAGTCCCTCGGTCCCAGACATTTGCATCATGGTTTGAATTCAACTGTTATTGCCTCTTCTCAGGAACGAGGAACAACTCATGCAGATTAGCCCAATCCGGAAAACTAACTTCTGGTGGTGTTAAAGCAAGTTCGTAAGCTTCGATTGGAAAAAGGCGCAGCCTCATCGCCATTAGGATCAATACAGTTGACCCACTTTTACCATTCCATGCAGGTTATGTTGGATGATCGAGACCTGGATCCATGGCACCATTGTAATTAGTAATGCTAAGGATTACAGATACGACACGGCCGACGACCAGCAGCGACAGCATCAGATCGGCTCCCGTACCGAACTAAGTTTGACGACAGAATGCGATCCGCCGCGTGGCAACCACGACTGTGGAACACATTACTGTTCCGTGAGCCAAGGTACGTCGCCTGGATGGGCGGCGATGTCGATGTCGGGGGTGCTACGGTACCGGGTGATGTCGCCGCTGGTGGAGACGGAGTCGTAGGACTGTCGGTGTCGGTAGATCGCCCAAGCCCGAAACCAATGATGCCCGCCAGCAAGACCGAGGCGACAGCTAAGGGGATTAGCCACCGGTAAGGCTGTTTCGGCTTTGTATTCTCCGCAGAGTTGGAACCTGTGTCTTCAGTCATGATTCGCCCAGCCTGCGTCCTCGGCGGCGCAGCTGCTCCAGCTTCGAGTGGATCCGTTGCTTCGCAGCATCCGTGGCTACCTGGTCGATCTGTGCATCAACGAGATGCTCACCTTCCAAAATGACTCGGAGCCAATGCCCCTCCTGTACCCCTTCCGGCAAAGTCTCGATCGGTACTGCCACCTCCCGATCGGGCGGATCGCCCACGATTAGTACCGCGTGCTTGCCATCAACGATCCGGTCTAGAACGGCTACCTCACGCATGCGATCCCCTGGTCTTTGATATCACGTAGACGAGCCGGTCCGATCCCTCTTACACGGGTGAGCTGATCGACGCTCTCAAACGGGCGCAACTGCACAATCTCACTGGATCGGGCTGGGCCGATGTGAATGATTTGCTGTAGGTCCTCCTCACTGGCCTCGTTGATGTTCACGCAGTCGTCAGTCTGTGACTGCTGCCCGTGGTCAGAAGTAGCAGTCTGCTGCTCCTCACGCAGGCGGTTCTCCGCCGGCCGACGCTCTACAGCGACTTGATAATCCTCGCCATCGCTGGTCACGAGGATCGTGCCGTGGATGTCGGTACCGTAGAGGGTGATGCCCAAACCGGTGACACGGTTGACGACCTCGCGGTGGGGATGGCCGTAGGTGTTGCCGGTCCCGGCACTGTAGATAGCTACCTCCGGGGCTACTCCATCTAAAAATCGACGGCTGGAGGAGGTGCGGGAGCCGTGATGACCAAGTTGCAGCACTTGACTGCGCAACTCGTGTTCCCCCTCTAACATTTCCCTCTCGTGCGAAACCTCGGCATCACCGGTGTACAAGGCCGCGAAGTTACCGAAGACAATGCGAACAGCCAGATTATCATGGATGTCACGAAGCGGATCGACGGGATGTACGACCTCAACCCGCAGGTCCCCGAACTCCACAGATTCACCAGCCCGGGGCTCGTGGTAACCCGCCTCGCTGGCAAGCACTGCATCCAAAACCCGTTCAAAGGTCTGCGAGGTGTGTTCCCACCCGCTCATCCACACCTCGGTGACCGGGAAGGCCTCTAGTATCTGGGGCACCTGACCGATGTGATCCGCATGGGGATGTGTGAGGATGATCAGGTCAATCGTCTCGATGCCGATCCGTTGCAGGTGCGGGACGATGTCGTTCCGCTGCCAGTGCCCCGCATCGATCAGAATGGTGCCGTCGGGACTCTGGATGAGCGTCGCGTCGGCTTGCCCGACATCCAGGTGCCGCAGGAGGACTTGGCCCTCCGGTGGACCACGAGACTGGTTAGACGAGGATGTGCCGGTTCGTGGCGACTCGTCCGATGACGTCAAACTCTCATTTGGCTGAGGATCATCGTGGGTGGTCGAGAATGTGTTATCGGCCACCTCACCCAGCTCAACAGCAACGGGAACCACACTGCCAGAAAGTGCGGTATCGACTGTTGCATGTGGTAACTTGCTAGATGGTTGTGGCTCTTGCCCCGCGACCCCGATTGTCAGCAGCATTCCGATGAATGCGACAAGCAGACCACCCCCGGCCCAAGTAGTCCAAAGCCGTTTCTGCATGGTGCCCCCGATTGATAAGTTAACAGGACAGTGCTTGATGCTGGTACAGCCTCAGCTTACCACGGAGTATTGCCCATCAACAGGGGAAGGCATCTAGTCATGGGCTGCGGCTGCAATAGCGTGAAACACTTGGGCCTGGCCGACGAGGAGACGATCGAGCAGCGAGGGGCCCTTCTGTCGGGTGAGCGGTGCCCGGTGGGGAAGTGGTGAATTTAATCTCGATCATCTTGGCGCGCAGTTCATCTTCCGCTACGCTTGTTCGGTATCTGATCGGGTACTTATTCGCCGGGAGGGAGGATACTGCCGTGGAGGGAGTACGCTATCTATTTGCCGACATGAACTCGTTCTTCGCGTCCGTCGAGCAGCAGGAGCAACCCGATCTGCGGGGCCTGCCCATCGCGGTGGTGCCGACGCTGGTCGAGACCACCTGCTGCATCGCCGCCAGCTACGAGGCGAAAAGCTATGGCATCAAGACCGGCACGCCCGTACACGAAGCGAAACAGCGCTGTCCGCACATTCGCCTGATCGAAGCTCGGCCGGCGTGCTATGTGCAGTATCACCACCGCGTGATCGAAGCGGTCGAATCCTGCCTGCATGTGGACCAAGTCTGCTCGATCGATGAGATGTACGGCAAACTGCTGGGCAAGGAACGCCAACCTGAACAGGCTGCGACGATCGCCTACCTGGTCAAAGACGCCATTCGGCAGGCGGCAGGCCCCTGCGTGCGTTGCTCGATCGGCCTCGCACCCAATCCGTGGCTGGCCAAGGTGGCGTCCGACATGAACAAACCCGACGGGCTGACCATGCTTCTACCCGAGCAGTTGCCCGAGGTGATCTGTCATCTCAAGCTCACTGACCTGCCGGGCATCGCGAAGAACATGGAGCGCCGGCTAGCAGCGGTGCACATCACCAGCATCGCGCAGCTTTGCCAGGCATCCGAAGCCGATCTCAGCCAGGCGTGGGGCAGCACCGTGCTCGGCAGCATCTGGTGGCAGCAGTTGCGTGGCATCGACCTGCCATACCGCCCGACGCACCGGCGGACCGTGAGCCACTCGCATGTACTGCCGCCGGACCAGCGCACGGACGAACGGGCGTGGGCGGTGCTGGCGCGGATGATCCACAAGGCCGCCGCCCGCATGCGTCGGCTCGGCTATCGTGCCGGCGACCTGACGATGCAGGTGACGTACATCGAACGACGCAGTTGGGAGCAGCAAGTGTCATTGGGTTTGTGCCGGGATACGCTGACGATGATTCATGTCGCGTTGCCGATGTGGCGAAAGCGGCCACCAGGCACGCCGCTGAAGGTGGGCGTGGTGCTCACGCACCTGGTGGCAGACGGCGGTGCGACCCTGCCGCTGTTCGCCGAGCAGAATCACATGGACAAGTTGGCCGACTGCATGGACACGATCGATCACAAATATGGCAAGCACACGCTCTACCTCGGCGCGATGTGGGGGGCGCAGGAGGCAGCGCCGACACGAATTTCGTTTACGCAGATTCCAACGTTGGAGGAGTTCGGCGAAACGGATCGCTAACACCAACACAACGCGTGAATTCGCGATCGTGATTCGCACTGAAGTTGCCATGAAAGCAAATAGATCGCACGCCGTCAGACGAAGTCGATGCTCGTTGTGCGATCATGTGGGTGGGAAGAGAATGGTGGATGATCTCTGCCGGTTTGGCATATGTGAACTTGATGTCTCAATTCATCATAATCGCAGTTTAAGCTACTTCATTCTCCGCCCATGTCGTAGCGTTGCACTAACGAGTCACTACCGGCCTTACCTGATCTTCCTCATTTCGTATTCCAACTCCCCAAGCTGCTCGCGGGCGTAAGTCCGTTGTTGCAGGGACAATACCAAACGGTTGTGTGCCGTCCGCGTTTGACGCCCATTGTCCGAGTAAAGCAAATAAATGTTATGCATGGATGCAATGAAGGATTCTAGACATTTGTCCATCTCCTTGCATTCGAAAGGCGCATGGGGCATTTCCGAAATCGACATGTAGATGTCGTTAATTTGCTCCCTTGAGCCGTCAGTGGCGTCAATGAACGCGCCTTCAGTGATGTTGCCAGCTTCGAGAGAACGGAGGTGCGATTCGATATCGCTAAGTAGCTGCTTAAGTTCATGAATCCTCGATATTACGACGCCGAAATAGTCTTCCTTCGTCATGGTGTTCGTTGACGTGTGACGGGCAAGGAAGCTGTAGTCTTTACGCCATTCAACGATAATACCCTCCCCAATGTTTTCGCCTTTTATCGACACTGGACGTGCCGTACCATCGAGTGATTCATCTATCCATAGGCTGCGACAAATATGGTTACAACGGGCTTCGTCTTCAGCGCTGGGATATACGAAGGTCCATACCACATGCGCATCAGCACCGCTCCATCGACCTGCGACCAAGTGGTTACGGTGATACTGGCGTTTTGTCCCATCCATTGTTACTTGGCGAATAATTGAGGCTATTTCTGCTTTGGACGCATATCCGTTTATGACTACTTTGAAGGAGTATCTTTTTGCGAGTCCGTGGCTGATGTCCTCGGTCTTGAAGATTGTGTATCGATCCGGTGGCACTAGTGGCGTCAGTAGATCCGCCACCTTCTGAATGGACGATCCGTCAAGGGTTTGCGTTATAGGGAGATCGAATCGATATCCTTTTCCAGTCGATATCGCGGTCTCCTTTGTGACGGCTTGCCAGTAGATCGTTCGATTGTCTGGGTCACAAATACAGATAATTACGGGCAAAGCATGGTTTAGCCAGTATTCCACGTGGTCTGCATCAGCGCGGAAGACGATTGTGGTATCGTTGCGTTCGGAGAGATAGCTTGCCCCAGTCTTGATTTGAATTCCGAGCAACTGCCCCGTCGGGCACTCGTCATCAATGAGCTCGGCATGGCCATCGATGCCGTAATCGCTCTCCGATTGCTCACGGAAGGCAAATCCCAACGATTCGAATGTGCTCATGACTAATGCTACACCGCGTCGATCTGTGCGTTCGGTTTCCTTGGCTTTCATGGCTGGTGCGATAAGAGTTACGGTGAACGATAGAATCGTTTATCGATCAGGGCGCTAATCCATGACTCGTTGTGATGCCATGGATCGGTGAGCGATGACGCCGCCGGAAAATCTCTCCGGATCATAACAGAATGAGTATACCAGCTTCAAAGTGGGCTACACCGCAGCGAACCAGGTCAGGATTACTGTGTCAGCCTTGCATTCCCGCCGCGCACCCGACCTGTTCAGGAAAACTAGCTTACGCTTTCTAATCCAAGCGCTCGCGGGCGATGCACACGCCTCACTTTCATCCACCGATTTACTACGCCATCGATAGCCATCATGAACCATCGTTCGCCCGCACGGATGGCTCCGTCACGGACGAGGCGATTATCTAGTATGCGGTCGCCCAAGTAAATTTTCTGCCAAACATGCTTTACGAGTTGACGGTCATCGAGTTGGCTGGCGCACCAAGCGAATCCGACTAGTTGCGACCTCTTCTTCCAGAACAGACGAAGTCCCTCGCTTGATACACTTTTGGCCCTTCTTGGGTACTTTTCTGCGAGTGCAATAAGACGCGTCTCATGGTTCGGAGCGAGTAATACATAGTCATCGCCGGATACCATGCAGCCATGGACAACCTTTACTTTCTCCAATCCCTGAAAACCGCGCTTGCGTTTTTTGTTTGAATTAACCTCGACACCAACTGAGCGGATAGCGCTCTCGATCTCTTGGCAGAGGTCAGGGATACGAACTCGACGTCCCCGTCGCGATTTCGCGCAGGACACATTGATGTCGTCCGCATACCGTGTATAGTTCAATCCGAGGCGTCCGCAGAGCGTACTAAGCTGATGGTCAATCCGGTAGAAGGCGAGATTCAGTGCGATGTTACTGAGTGGCGACCCTTGGGGAATTCGACCGCGTAGCGTAAAAAGTGTGACAAGTGCCTTGACCACCTCTGGCCTGAATCCTCGACTAACCAGTTCGGTGTGCATCATCTGGGGCGTGACGCTCGGAAAGGCATTGTAAACATCCCGGTTGATGATCCACTGTGCACCGAGATGCTGCCTTGCGGCTGCGACATGGTTTCGCCCTTGTGGGCCTGCGTAAGCCCTCGGATGGTGGAATCCCCATCTTTGAAAGGATCGAAGTAGGCGAGTTCGCTGTAGCCTCTTCAACTCACGTTCCGGCTCGTCAATAATCCGTACTTTCCGTCCATCCCATTCCTTTCGGGTTGGCAGAAAACGGCTGGGGTAGACTTCTAGAAATTCAGGTAGTGTCTCGTGTGCAATACGCAGCGATGAAGAAATGTTTTCAAGAATCAAGTCTCCTGGATGCATCCTCGTTGCCCCCCTCGCTTCCTTCGAGTTCCCGTAGCTTTTGCTCTAACTCAGCTTCTGCCTTTAGGATTTGGTCGACACTCCTTACAACATCCCCTGTTGTCCGATCCGTTGATCGGAGTGACGAACTGCTTAGGTTTGACATCAGCAGAAGAACGTCGCTTGGTACGCCCAACGCGTCAGCAATTGCGCGGATACCAGATAAAGATGGTTCTCGATCACCAGATTCCACTAAGCTGATAAATGAAGCGCTTAGATGTGATCGCTCTGCCAACTCCTTGACTTTAAATCCTTTCGCCATGCGGACAACCCGAATGGCATCTCCTATAGCACGCACATGCACACTCCATGTGATTGTTGCAGTCTGAGAGCACGTGGCATCGACAACCTCGCGCTGGGTGGTGACTTCCTAGAGCGATCGCAACTCGACGAGCAGGGCCTGAACCAAAGGTTCAACCCGGTCGCGAGCGCGAATCGCGTCTTCTGCGTCCGCCGCCTTACCGAATCGAGCAATCTGCTCGATCAGCTCGGCCAACTGGAGCGCGGAAGCCACGGACCGTGATTCCCCCGACGAACCACGCTTTCGCTGAAAGGCAGCAAGCTTGCGGGATTTCACCGCGAAGCCTTCCGCCCAAGTCAGGTACTCGCGAGGCTTGGGGGCACCAGCCTGCGCTTCAATCATGCGTATATTTGGGACCTTTCATTCGATTTTCAGAGAGCGGCATGTCACTCTCTCACGGTCGCAACCCTAGTGGAGCCGACAGTCGACTCCATCTCCTAGGACTGCCCGCCGTTCCGGTAGGATTTCGGCGGGAGGAGGATCTAGGTCCGGTCACAGGCTGGGGTCGTAATTTCAAAGAGCATGACCAATGACGGCCATCTGTAAATTAATTTACCGAATACTTCATCTGTGTCAAGATGCTTTCGGAAGTTTTTTGGCGACCCTCATCGAACTTGCATCGCAAGCCGAGCCAATCGCTTTAAATGGAAGTACTTAACGGCATTCTTGGTACCACGAGAGGGGTGGAAAGCTACTCGTGCCGATTTTCGGCCCATTCACAGGTTCGGGCAAGACCATGGTGGCGAAGGCGATGCCTTCCATTCTGCCGCCGCTGTCGCGCGATGAAGCGTTGCAGGTGACGCGCATCTACTCAGCGGTGGGCCAGGTCCCCAAGGGCCAATCGCTGCTCACACGTCGGCCGGTGCGCAGCCCGCATCACACCGCAAGCCCGGCGGCGCTCATCGGCGGCGGCACGATCCCCCGCCCCGGCGAAGTCAGCCTCGCACACCTCGGCGTGCTCTTCCTCGATGAGTTGCCTGAGTTTCCAAGGCAAGTGCTCGACACGCTTCGCCAACCGCTCGAAGACGGCAACGTCACCATCGCCCGCGCTCACAGCTCGATCCGCTTCCCGGCTCGCTTCATGCTGCTGGCCGCGATGAACCCGACACCCAAGGGCGACATGCCCGTCGACGAGGTCAGCCATCGGCAGATGCAGCGATACCTCGACCGACTCTCCGGCCCGCTGATCGACCGCATCGACATTCACGTCGAAGTGCCCAAAGTCCCCTACAAGCAACTCACCGGCGAGCGGGCCGGCACGGACTCGGCCACGATGCGCAAGCAGGTGTTCGCGGCCCGCAAACGCCAAAGTGATCGCAATGGCGGCACGCTCAAACCCAACAGCACATTGACCGGCCGAGAGCTTGACGAACACGCGCCGCTGGATGATGCGAGCAAGGAAATGCTTCGCCAGGCGATGGACTCATTGAACCTCAGCGCCCGCGCTTACGACAAGATCCGCCGCGTCGCCCGCACGATAGCCGACCTCGAAACGGCGGATGCGATCGCACCGCAACACGTCGCCGAGGCGATCCAGTATCGGCTGCTCGATCGCGGTTTGTGATTTTCACGCGTAAGGCAATGCGCCTGAATACGTACTGCCTTGAGACGGCAATCGTTTGATCACGCGACCCCTGTGTTCGACTCCGCTTCGCGATCGGGGGCCATGCCCAACCAGTCGGGTCTGCGTCGGCGTCGCTCGCGCGCGTCGGCCCCGAAGTGCACGGTCGCGATCGCTCGCGGGCAGATCACGTCCACCTGCCGCGTCAGCTCCACCGTCAGAAACACCGTTGTCTCCGGCCCCGGCCGCCACAGCCGAACGGTGCAACCCGGCAGCAAGGGCACTGCCAGGTTCTTCCGCTCGCTGCCCGCTTCGAACGACCGCAGCACCACCACCTCCGGCCCGGTGCAGGTGACGAGCACTTCGTGCCCGTTCAACTCGACCTTCACGTTCGGCCGATCCACCGAGGCGTTCAACGTCAGGTCCACCACATCCAACGGTCGATGCTCCACATTGAACACGGCAATGAATCGATCCGAATAATCCACCAGATAGCCGGGCAGCTCGACGACATGTTTGGTCGGCTCGACCGTGCTGGCGATTTTCAGAATCACCGGCCGACCGATGTGCGCTTCAAGGATCGGCTCGTAAGCATTGCCCGCCGCGAGCAGCAGGTCCTGGCCGATGATGTTCACGTTGGCCTGCTGGGTTGTGAACAGTTCCGAGTCCGGCTTCGCCCGCGCGAGCTGGCCGAGGATCGCGGTGAGCGAACGGTTGAACGCATCGCGCAGCGTGTTGACAATGTTGCGCAGCCAGCGGAAAAAGCGGCGGTGCATGCCTGGCCTGAAGCTGCTGCGAACCTGTCGGCGGCGCTTGCGTTTTTCCTTCTCCGTCAGCCCCTCTTCCACCCGGCAGAGCGCGAGGTAGCTGCCCATTTCGCTTTCGTAGACCATCGCACTGCTTTTGATCAGCCCGCGGACGGTGGTGTGCGGTGCGTCGAAGCGCAGCTCGATGCCCTGGCTGTAGACGACGAGATCGCCCCATGAAACTTTGCCCGCCGTGGTGAGGTAGCTGGTGTGGTACTTGTGCAGCAGCTTGAGGCATTTGTCCTTGCGACGAAGCTTGACGATCACGCTGATGATCGCGGTCAGGAAGATGAACAGAATCGTCAGGCCGAAGATGTTGTTAAACAGCAGATGCCACCACGGCTCGGGTGTGGTCGCGGTTTCCTGAGCGAGGGTAAACAGTGGCGGCATGGCGAGGTTGTACCTCGAATGATGCCGAGTTTCTAGTTTCAAACCCTCTTTCAGGCGACACTCGGCTTGCCATCCATCTACGATTGCGTCGCGACGTTTTCGCGCTCCTGCATCCACTGCCACTGCCTGGCGATACCCTCTTCCAGCGAGGTGGCGGGCTCGAAACCCAACTCGGCTTTGACGCGGGTGAGGTCGGCCCACGTGCGGTCGACGTCGCCCGGCTGCATGGGTTGACGGTCGATCTGCGCCGCCTTGCCGACGACACGTTCGACCGTCGCGATCATCTCGCGCAGCGACACGGGCGAGTGGCCGCCGAGGTTGTAGATGCGGTAGCGATCCGGCTCGCCGCAGCGGTCGATCGCGGCGGTGACGCCGTCGACAATGTCATCGACAAAGGTGTAGTCCCGGCTGGTCGAGCCGTCGCCGAACATGGGGATTGGCTTGCCATCGCGCACCAGCCGAAGGAACTTGTTGATCGCCAGGTCCGGCCGCTGACGGGGGCCGAACACGGTGAAAAAGCGCAGGCAGGTGATCGGCAGTTGATACAGGTGACTGTAGCTGTGGCAGATCAGCTCGCCTGCCTTCTTCGTCGCGGCATAGGGGCTGATCGGATGGTCGACGCGATCGTCTTCGCTGAAGGGTGTCTTCTTGTTGTTGCCGTAGACGCTGGAACTGCTGGCGAAGATGAAGCGCTTGCAGCCTTGGGCCACCGCCGCATCGAGCAGGTTGACCGTTCCGTTGAGGTTGACAGCCGTGTAGTAGGCGGGGTTCTCGATGCTCGGCCGAACGCCTGCCATCGCCGCCAGGTGCACCACCGTATCGGGTCGATGCGCAGCGACCGCCTCGACGACGGCGTCGCGATCGCGGAGGTCGGCTTCGACGAGGCTGAAGCAACCCTGCGTGCGGGCCTGCGCAAGGTTGGCGTGCTTGATGGCGGGATCATAGAAATCGCAAAAGTTATCCAAGCCCACGACTTGCTGACCCTGCGCAAGCAGACGATCGGTCAAGTGCGAACCGATAAACCCCGCGGCCCCGGTGATGAGGGTGGTGCTGGTCATAGCGCTGCATTGTAGCGCACCTGCAACGATCACGTCGCTCGCTCAGCGAAGACCGATCAGCGTGCGGAAGCGTTACGGTCCGAGTTGCCATTGATCTGACGTTGAAGCTGACGGACAAGTTGCTCAAGGTCGTCGCGGTCGCGAGCGTTGCGGACCGCAGCTTCGCGGGCGGTGTCCAGCGCCTGCTCCTGAACATTCAGCGCGGCCTGGGCACTGGAAGCGCGATGCCCCACGATGCCGACGACAAACATCGCCAGCAGCACGACCACCGCCACACCGGCCCACGCACCCTGACACCAGCGACGCCAGGCGTGCGACTCGGCTCGGATGAGCGTGACCTGCTCGTGGGCTTCGTCGGCCTGACGCTGAGCGAGGATCATGCTCGCCCCGGCCAGTCGCTGATAGCGGCGCAGTTCAGCTTCGGGACCGCTGTCGGCGGGATCGTCGGCCTGGCCTAGCAATTCGCTTGGCGTCAGGCGGGCAGTCGGTCGGCCGGTCGCCTGGCCGGGGGTGATCCCCACATCGTTATGGGGCAGCGGCGAGTAGTTGCCAAACTTGCCGGGGTTCGGCCCGGCGACTTGCGCAACCTCCGCGTCGACGTCTGACACCTCCTCATCAGCGTCAACGTCGATGCTGTCATCCGCATGGTTCTCCTGGTCAGCCGCTGCCGCCACGGGCTCCGCCGTGTGGGCCGTCGGCGCGTCGGGCGAATCCGCCTCGGCAGCCGTCGGCTCATTTGCACGGCCGGGCTCCGCGAGGCGGATCTCCAGCCGACCTTCGTCACCAATTCGGCTATCAAGTTGCTCGCGCTGCGCCCGTCGGCGGACGGTCGTCGCACTAATGCCCAACGCTTTGGCCGCTTCCGCGACGCTTATCCATCTTTCTGCCATCGCTTGAACTCCTGGATCGAGACCGATCATCTCCCACCGATGTTGATCGGCTCACCGCAAGCGACGGTTAATCAGTGATAGCAAAATCAAGAGATGCTTAGCAAAAAAGTCAGCGACCCATAAGCCCACGGATAGCGCGCAGCGAAACCGCAGGCCCCCCCATCGCCCCAACCACCAATCAGAAATCAGCGATCAGCGATCAGAAATCAGCGATCAGCAACCCCACCCACTCAGGCCGCGTCGTCCGCCTGGCTGGTCGGCTTGACGAAGGCGGGCGCATCCGCGGCTTCGGTCCAGTCCTCGGCGGCGGTGAGGTTCAGCTCCATCGGCAGCGTCTTGCGGTAGCCGAGCTTGCGAATGACCTCGAGCACTTCGGTCCAGGTGGGGTAAGGCCGATTGTTGACGCGCTTGTACGCATCGATGGCCTTGAGGAACAGGAACTGCTCCGGGCTCATCTCACCCTCGTCGGCCTCTTTGACGAAATCGTTACGCCGTCGGCCGGGGCCGCGTCGCCGCTCCAGGCCCGTGTAGGCGGCGCTGCGCGTATCGATGACCGACCGACGCCGATCCGGTCCGCGGTACGTACCGCCCTCGGCAGGGGTGGGATTCTCGGACGGGGGCTGAGCATCTGACATGGCGGACTCCTGGGTTCGGCCGGGGTCAGGCAACAGCCGAACCGGCGTCACACGCCGCACACGCCGCCCAGCCGTTACACATCTTCGTCTTCGTCGTCTTCGATGAGTTCTTCGTCATCGTCGTCATCGAAGAGTTCTTCGTCCTCGTCGTCGAGGAAGTCTTCGTCCTCGTCGTCGAAGTCGTCATCCTCATCATCGTCAAAAAAATCGTCCTCCTCCACATCATCTTCGTCTTCATCGTCGATCAGGTGCAGCGGCGGCCGCGCAGAGCGCGCCTCGTCCCACCATGCGAATGCCTGCGCACCGGTCTGTTGCGGAGGCGTCAACCTGCCCATCAACATCTGCTCGACCATGATCCACCACCTTCTTCAATTGTCCTGGGTGATCAATTACATCCTGCCGGGCCCGCCCGCCGACGTCGGCGAAACGCCGCCCATACATTGGCCCGGCTCAAACTGGCGGTTACACTATCGGCCGGCGTGGTTTTGTCAATGGCCCGCCGACCCTTACGGCCGACGATGCCCCTGTCGTCGGCCCCAGCATCCTACCGTCCTCATACGCCGACGCCACCAGGAACGTTCGCTTGCCCGACAACCGCACCGACCAACTCGCCGACCGCTGGAATTTTACCGCCGCCGTCGCCGCATGGGTCTTCCCCGGCTTGGGCCACCTCCTGCTCGGCCAACGCGACCGCGCGCTCGTCCTGGCGGTCACCATCATCAGCCTCTGGATCGTCGGCCTGCTGGTCGGCGGCGTCAGCGTCATCGACCGCGCCATGCACCCGGCATGGTTCCTCGGCCAGATGCTCATCGCACCCAGCCTCGTCGTCGACCTGCTCACCAGCCACTACAGCCCGCCCACGTACAGCCCCAGCTTCGGCCGGGCCAACGAGCAGGGCGTCCTGTTCACCGCCATGGCCGGCCTGCTGAACCTGCTGGCGATCATCGACGTGCTCTACCGCGATCCCCACGACCCCCGTCACGCCGACGCCAACCCCACCCACGACGGCGACGCACGCGAAGGGGGCTCGGCATGACCCTCTGCTCGCTCACCGCCCTCACCGCCCTGCTGCACAGCCTCACGCCCGCCCTGCTCGCCTGGCGGCCGCTGCTCGATCCGCTGCCGATCGACAATGTCTGGATGATCCTGCTGCTGCCGCTGTCCGTCGGCGTCGCGATCGTCTACAAGACCATCAAGCTCAACGACATGGCCACCCTCCCCCGCCAGGCCGCCGTCCTCAGTGCCCAGATCATCGTCTTCATGCTCCTCGCCGCGGCGATCATCTGGGTTGTCGTCGAGGTGGCCTGATGGAAGCGATTTCGAATTTCGGAATTTCGAATTTCGGATTTCAACACCGCGCAACACGCGGGTAAACTTCCCAGTCCCTGAATCCGAAATCCGAAATCCGAAATCCGAAATTTCCGACCATGCCCATGAAACACCTGCTCGCCCACCTGGTCACCGGCAACACCCTTTCCACCGAACAGGCCGTCGAAGCCTTCGAGTTGATCATGACCGGCCAGGCCACGCCCGCGCAGACCGGGGCGTTGCTAGCCATGATCGAACATCGCGGCGCGACCATCGACGAAATCGTCGGCGCCGCCACCGTCATGCGCGACAAGGTCAAATGCGTCACCGTCCCCGCGGGCCTGCGCGTGATCGACACCTGCGGCACGGGCGGCGACCATGCGGGCACGTTCAATATCTCCACCGCCGCAGCGCTCGTCGCCGCCGGCGCGGGCAAGCCGCAGGGCATTGCCGTCGCCAAGCATGGCAACCGCTCCGTCACCTCAAACTCCGGCTCAAGCCAGGTGCTCGACACCCTCGGCGTCAAGTTGCAAGTCACCCCCGATACCCTCTCGCGATGCCTCGAAGAGGCTGGCCTGTGCTTCTGCTTCGCACCTTCGCACCACCCGGCCATGAAGCACGCCGCGCCCATCCGCGCCGAACTGGGCTTCCGCACACTCTTCAACGTGCTCGGCCCCCTCACCAACCCCGCCGGCGCGACCCGCCAGGTCATCGGCGTCTTCGCCACGCAGATGACCAAGCCCATCGCCAACGTCCTCGCTCGTCTCGGCGCCGATCATGCCATGGTCGTGCACGGCCAGATCCCCGACGACGACGGCAAACACGTCGACGGCCTCGACGAACTGTCCACCTGCGGCCCCAGCCAGATCAGCGAAGTCCGCGACGGCAAGGTCAAGACCTACGAAATCGACCCCGACGACCTGGGCCTGAGCTACTCGCACCCCAAGGCCCTCAAGGTCGACAGCCCCGAGCGGAGTGCTGCAGTGATCCGCGAGCTGCTCGAAGGCGAAGTCGGCCCGCCGCGCGATATCGTCATGCTCAACGCCGCGGCAGCGCTGGTCGTCGCCGAGTTGGCAGAGGACCTGCCCGAAGGCCTGGAGTTGGCCCGCGAGTCGATCGATTCCGGCGCTGCGAAGCAGGCCCTGGATCGGCTGGTCGAAATCACCACCGCCGACCCCACGCCAGTCGGCTGAACGCCGCGTCTTCGGCCGGCCCACTTCAGTAGCGGGCGCTCATCCATTTTCAGTGGAGGCGGACCATGGTCACACTCGCTTACATCGCCAATATCATCTGGGCAATCATGGCTTTCTATGTCTTCCCCCTGATCTATCTGGTGTTGGCCTTCCAGGAAGATGGGGTCGACGTCGGCTTGCTTGTGCATGCTGTTGTCGCTGTCCCGGTGGTCCTGTTTCCGCCGATCTTCAACATCGTCGTCATCCGCCGACTGCACAGAAGGTGCAACCCATCGGTAGCATGAGATGCAGGCTTCACAACCGCTCGACTGCCATTCGCCGGGCGTGGCAGGTCGCGATCGCAATCGCGTCCGCCACGTCGAACGGCGTCGGCGGCTCGGCAAGCCGGTACTGGCTCTGCACCGCTCGCTGGACCTGCTGCTTCGACGCGTGGCCGTGGCCGGTGACCGCCTTCTTCACCTCCGTCGATGGCAGGTGTGCGATCTCCACCGCGCGCAGCTTCGCCGCCAGTAAAATCACACCGCGTGCGTGCGCCATGACGATCGCGGTCCGCGGATGCTTGTAGTGGGCATATAGTTTTTCGATCGCGAGCACGTTGGGCTGATGCTCGTCGATCAGCTCCAGCAGCTCGCGATGCAGCTCAACGAGGCGGTGCTCGACGCTGGTCTTGGGTTTCAGCCGAATCACCCCTCCCTCGACCAGCCGCGGTTCGGCCAGGCCGGGCCCCTCATCGAGCACGACAACGCCGTAGCCGGTGAGTTGCAGGCCGGGGTCAATCCCGAGAATTCGCGTCGCATCAGGCATGCCTGAAAGGATAGCGACAAACCGAGGATTGCCCCCGCAGCGATTGGAGCATAAACTGAGAGCGAGAACACTCCATCCGTTCACCCGGATCAAAGGCTGAAACAGATATGACCCGACCGACCTCCCTCCCCGACGCGCCGGCCCCCCGGGCGGTGGCTGAATACGAAGACGCCGCGCAAACATCTGACTCATCAGTGTTTGCCAGCCGACACGTCGGCCCCCGCTGGCACGATATCACCGAAATGCTGGCGACGCTCGGCCTCAGCTCGCTCGAAGAGCTCGCGGGCGTCACCGTGCCGGGTGACATCCGCCTCAAGCAGCCGCTGAACCTTGATCCCGCCCTCGACGAGCACGCCGCGCTCGCGAAGCTGCGCAAGCTCGCCGAGAAGAATCGTGTGCTGCGTTCGATGATCGGGCAGGGCTATTACGACACGCACACCCCGCCGGTCATCCAGCGGAACGTGCTTGAAAACCCGCTCTGGTACACCCCCTACACCCCCTACCAGCCCGAGATCAGCCAGGGTCGGCTCGAAGCGCTGCTCAACTACCAGACCATGGTCAGCGACCTCACCGGCCTGCCGGTCGCCAATGCGTCGCTGCTCGACGAAGCCACCGCCGCCGCCGAAGCCGTCGCCATGTGTCACGGCCAGCATCGCGGCAAACGCCCCACCTTCTACATCGCAAAAGACTGCCATCCGCAGACCCTCGCCGTCGTGCACACCCGCGCCACCTCGCTGGGCGTGGACCTGCAAACCTTCGACCCCCAGGCCGACACGCTGCCCGACTTCGCCAACGCCTCCGGCGTGCTCGTGCAATATCCCACCACCGACGGCCGCGTCGAAAACTACGACGCCATCACCGACGCCGCACACGCCGACAAAGCCTTGGTCGTCGTCGCCACCGACCTGCTCGCGCTGACGCTGCTTCGGCCGCCGGGCGAGTTCGGCAAAGCCGGGGCCGACATCGCCGTGGGCAGCTCGCAACGCTTCGGCGTGCCGATGGGCTTCGGCGGGCCGCATGCCGCGTTCATGTCGGTCAAAGAAACCTACGTCCGCAAGATGCCCGGCCGACTGGTCGGCGTCTCCAAAGACGCCAACGGCAAGGCCGCCTTCCGCCTCGCCATCCAGACCCGCGAGCAGCACATCAAACGCGACAAGGCCACCAGCAACATCTGCACCGCGCAGGTGCTCTTGGCCATCATCGCCGGCATGTACGCCGTCTGGCACGGGCCGCAGGGCCTGACGCGCATCGCCCGCCGTACGCACGCGTACGCCGCCGCGCTCGCCGAGGCGTTGCGCGACGCCGGGCATGATGTCGTCGACCATGCGTACTTCGACACGATCACCGTCAACGTCGCCGACGCCGACGCGGTGCTCACCGCCGCCGTCGATCAAGGCGTCAACGTCCGCAAGCTGCGCGACGGCGTGGTCTGCATTGCCTGCGACGAAACAACCACAACCGACGACCTGACAGCGGTCATTGCCGCATTCAGCGATAAAGGCAAGCCCGCCGCAGCACGGCTGAACGTTGACACGAATCGAAATCCGAAATTCGAAATCCGAAATTCCCCCTTCCTCACGCACGAGATCTTCCATCGCTACCGCAGCGAGACCGACCTGATGCGTTACATCACGCGGTTGCAGGAGCGTGACGTTTCGCTTTGCCGGTCGATGATTCCGCTGGGCTCTTGCACGATGAAGCTCAACGCCGCGGCCGAGATGATGCCCGTCACCTGGCCGGAGTTCGCCTCGCTGCATCCCTACGCCCCAAGCGATCAGACGCAGGGTTATGCCGAGTTGTTCGCCGACCTTGAACGCTGGCTGGCGGAGATCACCGGCCTGCCGGCCGTGTCGCTGCAACCCAACGCCGGCTCGCAGGGCGAGTACGCCGGCCTCATGGCCATCCGCGGCTATCACCATGCCAACGGCAACCCCGATCGCAACGTCTGCCTCATCCCCACCAGTGCTCACGGCACGAACCCGGCCAGCGCCGTCATCGCGGGCATGAAGGTCGTGCCCGTCGGCTGCGACGACGCCGGCAACATCGACCTCGCCGACCTCCGCGCGAAGGCCGAGCAACACGCCGACCACCTCGCCGCGCTGATGGTCACCTACCCGTCCACGCATGGCGTGTTCGAAACCACCATCCGCGAAGTGTGCGCCATCGTGCACGAGCACGGCGGACAGGTATATCTCGACGGTGCGAACATGAACGCTCAGGTTGGCCTCACCCGCCCGGCCGAGTGCGGCGCGGACGTGGTGCACCTGAACCTGCACAAGACGTTCTGCATCCCCCACGGCGGCGGCGGGCCGGGCATGGGGCCGATTTGTGCTGCGGAACATCTGCGTGACTATCTACCCATTTCGAATTTGGAATTTGGAATTTCGGATTTGGCTGATGCCGGCTCCGACACATCCGAAATCCGAAATCCGAAATCCGAAATCGTCATCGCCGCCGCCCCCTACGGCAGCCCGATGATCCTCCCCATCCCGTGGATGTACATCGCCATGATGGGCGAGACCGGCCTTCGGCAAGCGACCGAGGTGGCGATCCTCAACGCCAACTACATGGCCAAGCGACTCGAAGGCCACTACGACATCCTCTACACCGGGCCCAACGGCCGCGTGGCCCACGAGTTCATCATGGACTGCCGACCGTTCCAGAAGTCGGTGGGCATCACGGTGGAAGACATCGCCAAACGGCTGATCGACTTCGGTTTCCATTCGCCGACGATGAGTTGGCCCGTCGCCGGCACGCTGATGTGCGAGCCGACCGAGAGCGAATCGCGCGACGAGCTCGACCGTTTCTGCGACGCCCTGATCGCCATCCGCGCCGAGATCCGTGCAATCGAGACCGGCGAAGCCGACCGTGAAGACAACGTGCTCAAACACGCCCCCCACCCGGCCGAGGTGCTCACCGCTGACGAGTGGCCGCACGTGTATAGCAGGCAACTCGCGGCCTACCCGCTGAACTGGGTGCGCGAGTGGAAGTACTGGCCGCCCGTATCGCGCATCGACCAGGCCTGGGGCGACCGCAACCTCGTCTGCGCCTGCCCGCCGATGAGCGAGTACTGCGATTTGTGAATCGCAGCCATCGACATGACCACCCAAAGCAAGAAGCCCACGGCGTGACGCCGTGGGCTTCTGTCATACTTCATCGAACCATCGGCAACCGTCGGTCACACCAGCAGGCCCGCCGGGTTTTCGATCATCTGCTTGAGCGTGTTGAGGTACTCGGCCGCAATCGCGCCGTCGATCACGCGATGGTCAGCACTGAGCGTCGCGGTCATCTCGTGGCCGATGACGATCTGGTCATCACGCACCACCGGCTTCTTGATCGCGCCGCCCACCGCGAGGATGGCCGACTGCGGCGGGTTGATGATCGCTTCGAAGTGATCCACGCCATACATGCCGAGGTTGGAAATCGTGAACGTACCGCCACCCATCTCGTCGGCACTCAGGCCGGTCTCGCGGGCCTTCTTCGCCAGCTTCCGCGTCTGCTCGCTGATCGATCGCAAGCCCTGGTTCTGCACATCGCGAAGCACGGGCACGACCAGTCCGCCGCCGCGCTCTTCGGGCAGCGCCACCGCGATGCCGACGTTGACCGTGCCGGCGATCTCGATCGTGTCACCATTCCACGACGCATTCACCATCGGATGCTGCACGCACGCCAGCGCCGCGGCGCGGGTGATGAAGTCGTTAACCGACAGCTTCACGCCCTGGCTTTCCAGCTGCGCGTTCAGCGTCTTGCGCAGTTCCATCAACGGGTCCATGTTCACCGACACGGTGACCGTGAAATGCGGGATCGTCGTCTTCGACTCGACCAGCCGTTTGGCGATGGTCTTCCGCATCCCGGAAAGTGAGACGCTGCGGGCTTCGAGGTCCGCACCCCCGACCGCGGGCGCCGGCGCGGGCGCTGCGGTCTTTTTCGATTCGCCGCCGGCTGAAGGCGCTGCCGCGTCGTCCTTGCCGTCGGCCGCCTTGAGCACGTCGCGTTTGATGATGCGGCCGTCGGGCCCGGAACCCTTGATCTGCGTCAGGTCGAGATCCTTCTCCTCGGCGATCTTTCGAGCCAGCGGGCTGACGCGAACCCGGCCGCCGCTGGCCCCGGCCTGCTTCTGCGTCCGCCGCACGTCCGCGTCCTCAGCGACCGCCGCCTGCCCCGACGCCGCGGACTCCTGCGTCTGCTCGCCTTCCTTCTTGTCGCGGCTCTCGTCGGCCTTCATCTTCTCGTCACCCCCCGAAGCACCCCCGGAGCCGGCGTCCGCCTTCGCTGCGTCGTCCACCGACTCGCCCGACTCGGCGAGCACGAGGATCAGGTCGCCCACGGGAACCGTACCGCCCTCATCCACCGCAAGCCGAGCGACCTTGCCGTCGTCGAAGGCTTGCAGTTCCATCGTGGCTTTGTCGGTTTCCACGTCGGCCACGTGGTCGCCGGCCGACACGTCGTCGCCCACACCCACATGCCATTTGACCAGCGTGCCCTCTTCCATCGTGTCCGAAAGCCGGGGCATCGTGACGGTAATCGCCATGGCGAACTCCTGTTAAATCCTTGCGAGAAGTCGAGTGGCTAGATGATAACGATTCATCGCGAAACATGGGGCCACCGGCCCAGGACCAGACGACAGCACGCCATTTTAAATAAAGCCCACGGATCGCCATCCGTGGGCTTTAAGATTTCATCTGTTGTCTGCGAACATCCTCACAGCTTGTCCACATCCACCGGCTTGATCCACGGCATCATCGCCCGCAGCTCCTTGCCAACCTTCTCCACCGGGTGGTTGTGGTCCGTCTCACGCTGATCCTTGAACCACTTGAACCCATCCTGGTAGTCCTCGCGGAACCGGTTGGCGAACTTGCCATCCTGAATATCCTTGAGCACCTGCTGCATCGCCTTCTTCGTATCGTCCGTCACGATCTTCGGCCCGGTGTGATAGTCGCCGAACTCGGCCGTGTTCGAGATCGAATAACGCATGTAGTTCAACCCGCCGCGAACGATCAGGTCAATGATCAGCTTCAACTCGTGAGCCACCTCGAAATACGCCAGCTCCGGCGGATAGCCCGCCTCCGTCAGCGTCTCGAAGCCCTTCTTGATCAGCTCGCTCAGCCCGCCGCACAACACCGCCTGCTCGCCGAACAGGTCGGTCTCACACTCGTCCTTGAACGTGGTCTTGAGGATGCCCGAGCGACCGCCGCCGACGCCGATGGCCCACGCCATCGCGATGTCCGCAGCCTTGCCCGACGCGTCCTGGTGCACCGCCAGCAGACACGGCACACCGCCGCCACGCTCAAACTCCGTGCGAACCGTATGGCCAGGCCCCTTCGGAGCGACCATGATCACGTCCACATCCTGCGGCGGCGTGATCGTCTTGAAGTGAATGTTAAACCCGTGCGTAAACCCAAGCACCATGCCCGGCGTCAGGTTCGGCTCGATGTCCTTCTTGTACAGGTCCGGCTGAACCTCGTCAGGCAGCGTCAAAATCAACACGTCCGCCTGCTTCACCGCGTCCGCGACCGGCTTGGGATCAAACCCATGCTCGATCGCCAGCTTGCCGTTGGCAGACTCCTTGCGGTTCGCGACGATGACGTTCACGCCCGAGTCACGCAGGTTCTGCGCGTGGGCATGACCCTGGCTACCATAACCGATCACGGCCACCGTCTTGCCCTGAAGGGCATTCAGCGAACCGTCCTTGTCATAAAGTGTCTCAATTGCCATGCTGGATTCTCCCAAGTGGAAAGACCGGCGAATGTAGTGAACCCGGCCGCAACTGTCCAGCCGACGGTAACGCACCATGCCCACCCCCGACCTCCAAGCCGCCCGAAACAAACGCCTCCCCGACGTCATCGCCCCCGGCCTGCGCGTGCTCCTGTGCGGGATCAACCCCGGCCTCTACTCCGCCGCCGTCGGCTGCCACTTCGCTCGCCCGGGCAACCGCTTCTGGCCCACACTCCACCTCGCCGGCATCACCCCCCGCCAGTTCCACCCCGCCGAGCAGTTCGAGTTGCTCACCCACCACGTCGGCCTCACCAACCTCGCCCCCCGCGCCACCGCCCGGGCCGACGAACTCACCCCCGACGAGCTTCGCCGCGGCGCCCAGGCCCTCACCGCCAAGCTCCGCAAGCACCGCCCCGCCCTCTTCGCTGTGCTCGGCGTCACCGCCTACCGCCAGGCCTTCAACCGCCCCAAGGCCACCCTCGGCCCCCAGCCCGACCACACCATCGCCCACACCCCCGTCTGGGTGCTCCCCAACCCATCAGGCCTCAACGCTCACTATCAACTCAACGACCTCGCCGCCCTCTTCAAAGAAATGTGGCAAGCCACCCCCAGCCCACCCCGCCAAAACACCCACTGAAGAAAATCAGCAATTACAAATTCACCCCCCCGCCGCCGCCTTATCCATGTACCACGTCAGTTCGCCATCGATCGGATCGATCCCCACGATGGGCATCTCGCGCGGGTCGCCGCCGCCCTGCTCGCACGCCGCTTCAATCCGCTTGATCGCGTCCGCCTTCTTCTCGCCCGTCACCATCACCGCCAGCTCGCGCGCCGCGTTCAGCAGCGCGTACGTCATCGTCACCCGCGGCGGCGGCACGACATGCTTGCCCTCATTCGCACAGATCATGCAGTCATTCACTCGCAGCGCGGACGAGTGGGGAAACAGACTCGCTGTGTGACAGTCGTCCCCCATCCCCAGCAGCACGAAGTCCAGCCGCGGGTTCTCAGGCTTGCACGCGAACACCTCGCAAAGCTCGTGCTCGTACGCCTTCGCCGGCTCCGCGTCCATCACCGGCATCGGATGCTTGTTCCGCCGACGCATCGGCACGTGGTCCGCCAGCGTTTCCTGGATCATCTTCCAGTTGCTCTTGTCATCATCAAACGGCACACACCGCTCGTCCACAATCCAGATGTGCGTCTTATCCCACGGGATCGTCCGGTAAGGCGGCTCCATCACCAGGTGCATGTAAAACCGCTCCGGCGTCGATCCGCCCGACAACGCAAGATGAAACACCCCCCGCTCATCCACCGCCCGCTGCGCCGCGCCCATCAGCGCCTTGCCCAGATCATCATAAAGCGTCTCCACGTCTTCGGTGACGTGCACCGCACCAGTCAGTTTCGGTTCCGCCATCTGTCGGCCTCCTGCTTGCCTAAGTCTAGTCGCCGCGATCAATGCCAGAGCCTACACATCTCACATTTCCACGCCAAATCAGCAGCCCCTCACGTCGGCCAGCACAACACCCGATCCGCTGCCCGCGACCCCGACCGCACCAGCCCCGCATTCAACGCATCGCCTTCACACTTGCGCTCCGCCTCCGCACGCGACCTTCCCGTCCGCATATGCCGCTCCAACAACCACGCCCGCGCCCACGCAGCCGGCACGTCCAGCAACCACCCCTCATCCAGCACGTCCGCCAGTTCGGACCATGGCTCCCGATCGAGCAACACGTAATTGCCCTCCGTGATGATCACTCGCGTCGCCCGCGTCACCGCACAACCCGGCTCATCGCTCAGCCTCGGCTCGTGCACCGCGCGATCGTATATCGGCACGCGCTCGACATGCTCGCAATCCCGACACCGTCGCAGCAACGCCACGTACCGCGCCGCCTCGAACGTCTCCGGGGAGCCCTTCCGCGATGCCAACCCCGCCGACCGCAACGCCGCGTTCGTCATATGAAAACCATCCATCGCCACCACCACCGCCAGCCCCGCCGCCTCGGCCTCCACCGCCGCCCTCAGCCGAGCCGCCAGCGTGCTCTTGCCCGACCCCGGCACGCCCGCGATCCCCACGATCACCCGCCGCGCCGCCGCCGCCCGCCCCCGCTCCACAAGCGACCGGGCCAGCTCAACAATCGCCTCATCATGCAACACAGTCACGTTCGACACAGCCCCGATCCTATCACACCCTCAGGCAGTGCAGCTTAAGCTGCACTCCCGCCCCCACCCACGCCCCCAAACCACAACACCCCCCCTCCCAACACCCCATGCCCATCCGGTACCATTGCCCCCATGTCCACACCGCACCTGCCCGAAAACGTCGAGCAACTGCTCCAGACGATGGTCCAGCACGACACGGTCAACGCCGCCGCCAGCCATCGCCCCCAGCCCGAGCAGCCGTTGGTCAAGTACCTCGAATGGCTCGCTCGACAGTGGGGCCTCACCACCCGCCGCTTGCCCATGCCCCACGCCAACCAGGCCGACAACCTGCTCATCACCTACATCGCAGATGACGATCGCCCCTGGCTGCTGTTCGACAATCACATGGACACCGTCAGCGTCGCAGGCATGACCATCGACCCGTTCAGCGGCGAGATCCGCGACGGCAAGCTCTTCGGCCGAGGCGCTTGCGATACCAAAGGCACCGGCGCCGCAGCGCTCTGGGCACTACGCCAGTACGCTCAATCAACCGACCAGCCACACAACGTCGCCCTGCTGTTCAGCGTCGACGAAGAGGTCGGCATGACCGGCATCCAGCACTTCCTCGACCACCATCTGCCACGCCTCGGCTTCACCCCCCGCGGCGTCATCGTCGGCGAACCCACCGAACTGCACCCCGTCCCCGCTCACAACGGCACGCTCCGCTTCAAACTCCTCGCCCACGGCAAGGCCGCCCACTCCTCCGTCCCGCACGAAGGTCGAAGCGCCATCACCATGATGGTCCGCGCCGTCGACGCCATCGAACAAAACTACATCAACCCCCTCACCAACAATCCCGAAAACGAACACCTGCTCACCGGCCGGGCCGCCTGCTCGATCAACGTCATCCGCGGCGGCTCCGCGACCAACATCATCCCCGACGCCTGCGAAGTCGAAATCGACCGCCGACTCCTGCCCGGCGAAAACCACGCCGACATCGTCGACACCTTCCTCCAGATCGCCAACAGCGTCACCCTCCCCGGCGACACGAACTACCTCGACAACCTCCCCGACCCGCCGTTCACCACCTCGCCGCTGGTCTATCACCCCCCGCTCCCCGACACGCACAACGGCGATCTGCTCGCTATGAGTAAAGCCGTGCTCAAGCAAATGGGCCTGCCCACCTTCCACCTCGGCGCGCCTTTCGGCACGCACGCCGGCTTCATTTCACAAGCCAACCTGCCCGCCATCGTGCTCGGCCCCGGCAACGTCGCCGTCGCGCACCAGGCAAGCGAGTGGATCGAACTCGACCAACTCCACAAAGGCGTCACGCTCTACCAGGGCCTCATGGCCTGCGACGCATAACACCTATTCCCCCGTCAATCTCAAAATCACCAGTCAACCACCAAAGCCCACGGATGGCATCCGGGGGTGCCCCCCCGAGACTGACGAAAATCCATACAACCACCGCGCGAAAAAAAAGCCACAGATAAACGCAGACGCTCACAGATAGAGAAAAATCTCTGATCCGTGTTTATCCGCGTTCATCTGTGGCTGAAGATTCAGAGCCACTTACTTGTTCTGCAAATCAGCTCGCCGTCGGTGCCGGCTCGCCAGCCGATCGGCGGTCGCCTTCGACGCGCTTCGAAGCGGGCTTCGTTTCCTTGCCAGGCCACAGCAGCAACACCGGGGCAGCGATGGCGATCGAGCTGTAGGTACCGATCGCCACACCGATCAGCACCATGAACGCGAAGCCGTGCACACCCGCGCCGCCGAAGACGTAAAGCACACCCACCGCCAGCAGCGTCGTGCCGGAGGTGATGACCGTTCGGCTGATCGTCTGGTTGATCGACTCGTTGATGATGCCCGGCGTCTCGCGCGCCAGCCGACCGCGGTTCTCACGAATACGGTCGAACACGACGATCGTGTCGTTCAGCGAATAACCCACAATCGTGAGCATCGCCGCGACGATGGCCAGGTCGATCTTGAACGGATCGATCAGCAGCCACGCCGCGAGCGTGTTGACATCGCCATGGAAATAGCCGGTCAGCGCGAGGATGCCCAGCGCGATACACACGTCGTGCACCAGGGCGATGATCGCCGCGATGCCGTAGCGGATGCTGCCGAAGCGGAACCAGATATACGCCACCACCGCCAGCAGCGCCAGCACGATCGCGACGATCGCCTGCTGCTGCATGGTTGCCGACACCTGGCTGGAGAAGTTGTTCACACTGGCCAGGCTCGTACCGCGTTGCATCGCTTCGCGGGCGAGTTGCCATTCCGTCGCAGCCAGGCCGCCCTGGTCGCCGAACGCGTCCGGCGTGTCGACATAGCTCGTGTCCGCATCGCGGGCGATGATGACCGCCGAGCTGAACAGCTCATTGCCACCGTCGTCCGTGCCCACCGAGTCGATGCCGACCACATCGAACACGCGATAGCCGAGCCCTTCGAACATCGGGTCCATACGCATGCGGTTGATGCGCCGCTCGATCTCGCCGACCGTCGGCGTCGGGTCGAGGTCCTGCAACACGATCGCCACGCCGCCGACGAAGTCCTGCACGTCGTGCGCGGTCAGGTCGGGGCGGTCGATGTTCTCGCCAAGGTCACGGCTGGTCACCGGGTACGCCGGGGCCGCGTTGATATCGTCCACGTTCTGGCTGGCGAAGTTGATCGACCGGGTCAGGCCCGGATCGAGCACATCGCCGAACGCGGAGGTGACAATATCGCTCACAACGCGCGCGTCAGTCACCAGCGTCGCGATACTGAAGCCGCCCGCCAGCGTGCCCTGGTCGGTCCGCTGCGTTTCGCCGATCGTGATGACACTCGCCTGTGACAGCAGCGCGTAGTTGACGGGGCCTTCAACGACGTCGCCGCGCTCCATCGCATCAGTGCGCCGTTGCTCGGCAGTTTCTTTGATGCGCTGCAGGTTGCGGTAGGCTTCGCGCTCCGCATCACTTTCCAGCGTTGCGGGGTCGAGCGTTTCGCCACGCTCGGCAGCGTCCTGCATGGCCGCGCCGACCGAGCCATAGAGCGCCAGCCGATCGCGTGCTTCGGTGATCGGCAGTTGTTCGTCTTCAGCCAGGTCGAAGCTTACCTGCGTACCGGCCCGAAACTCGATGTCGAGCAGGTCTGCGCCGCGCGAGGCGACCAGCGTCAGCCCGCCGACGATCACCACGCCGCTGATCGCGAAGAAGGCGAACCGCTTGCCGATCCAGTCCACGTTCGGCGTCAGCACTCGGCCGATCACGGGGACCAGCGTCGGCAGCTGGTGCATCGTCTTCATCTTGCCGAACTTCAGGTACGCTTCGAGGATCACGCGCGTCAGGAACAACGCGGTAAACAGCGTCGCGACGATGCCGACACCCAGCGTCACGGCGAAGCCCTTCACCTCGGCGGTGGCTGTGTAGCCGAGCACGATACAGGTGATCAGCGTCGTGATGTTCGCGTCGAGAATCGTCGACAGCGCCTTCTCATAGCCGAGGCGCACCGCGGTGGCGAGGTCGGCCTTGCGGTCAAGCTCTTCACGAATACGCTCGAAAATCAGCACGTTCGCATCGACCGCCATACCGATCGTCAGCACGATGCCCGCGATGCCCGGCAAGGTGAACGTCGCCTGCAACAGCGCCATGATGCCCAGGATGATGAGCATGTTCGCCGCCAGCGCCACGTTCGCCACAAAGCCGGCGAACAGGTAGTAGACGAGGATGAACGCGCCGACCACGATCAGCGAAATGATCGCCGCCCGCACGCCGGCGTCGAGGTTGTCCTGTCCGAGTTGCGGGCCGGTCGTGTTTTCACTGATCGGCTCTTCGCTCAACTCAGCGGCGGTCGAGCCGGCGCGGAGCGTGCGAAGCAGGTAGTTGACCTCGGCCTCGGAGAAGCTGCCGGTGATCTGGCCGCGATCGCGGATCTGGCCCATCAGGTTGGGCGCGGAGATCACGTTGTTGTCCAGCAGAATCGCCATCGGCTCGTTGACGTGAGCCGCGGTGAGTCGGCCCATCAGGTCGCCGCCCACCGCGTTGAGGTTGAAGCCCACCGCCGGCCGACCCTGCTGGTCGCTGGTCATCCGCGCACCGGTCAGCTCCCAACCCGGCTGATTGCGTGTGATCGCCCGGTCGCGTGTGTTTGCCAACAGGATGTAATACTGATCGCCGTAGCGATCGCCTATCAGTCCGTTGCCGTACGACGCGAAGAACGCCGCCGGGTCTTCCGCCAGCCGATCCTGGTCGGCGCGCGTCTCGGCGAATCGGCTGATCTCATCCACCGCAAACCACCGCCACGGCTCGGACGCACCGGCACGCGGGCCCGCCTCCTGCAACTGCTGGCGGTAACGATCCGCGTCACTCGAAGACACAAGGTTCCGCGTCGCACCAATGCGGAACTCCAGCACACCCGCACCACGCAACAGCGCCTTGAGGTCGTTCGGGTCGTCCAGCGGACCACGCACCTGGTCATACGATCGGCCAACCTCGTCGACACGCGCGATCTGCGCCTCACGATCCGGATGCCTCAACTTCAACTGGCGGATCAAACGATCACGCTGGCTCATGCCGCGCACCGCGATCGCCTCTTCCAGCATCTGACGCAGTTCGGCGTTGTTGCCCGCCATCTCGTTCAGCAGATCCTGCTGTCCCGACTCGCTGGCGTTGAGCAGGCGATCGAACCGCTGACGGTCAATGCCCTGCGGCTGAAGATCCTGCGCCAACTCGCGATACATCTCCCGGTCGCTGCGTGGATCGGTGGACGACTCCAGCGCCCGCTGAAGCTCGTTGGGATCAACGTTGGTCGCCATCACGCGTTCGCGGGCCTGCTCGAAGCTGCGGCGGGCCTGGAGGTAATCACGCGTGGTCTGCTGCAACTCGCTTCGCAGCTCGCGCAGCCCGGCCTCGGCGTCCTCGCGACCGTCGGCATCATCCGACATGCCCGCAAGCTCACGCTCCGCCTCGCGGTAACGCTGCTGGGCTTGCTGGTAAGGCTCGGTCACTTGAACGAGTGCGTCGTTGGCCTCGGCGAGCCTGTCCAGCCGATCGCGCAGCGTTTGATTGCCACGCGCCAGTTCATCAAAGCGGGCGGAGCGGTCGTCGCCCTCGGCGCGCAGCGCTGCGTCGAGCTGCTGGCGGGTCAGGTTCTCGGCCAGCAACTCCTGCTGCTCGGCCTGGAACGTCTGCCGCAATTCCGACACCTCGCGCGGCGCGGCCGCCATCTGAATCTCAATACGATTGCCCGCCGCCTGTCGCCAGATCAGGTTCCGCACGCCGCCGGGGTCGACACGGTGGCGGAGCACTTCGATCAGCTCGTCGATCACGCGGGAGGCGTCTTCCTCCTCCGGCACGCGAACGTCGTAGACCAGCGTCGTGCCCCCTGCGAGGTCGATGCCCGGCCGCAGGCGCGTGTCAGGCCCATAGTGGCCCGGCCACCACATGCCCAGCGTGCACAGCGAGAGCACGAACAGGATCAACGCCGGCTTCCAGGTGAAATAGCCACGAGCGAGGCAGAAGAGCATGCTCGCGATCAGGCCAGCGAAGTACAACAGCAAGAGAATGTCAGTAACCGTCATGTTGGTTCCCGATGCGGGGGGTGGGACACAGGCGGCGAGGTTTAAACCTTGCCGCGCGTTCTGATGCGCGCGTGTTCAGTGAGAGCTCACTCGTCCTTGTTCAGCACGTTCTGCACAGCGTTACGAGCGAAGCGAAGGCGAGTGTTGGTGTTTTCATCGACCTTGACGACGATCTCGTCTTCACGAATATCGACTACCGAGCCGATAATCCCGCCGACGCTCTGGATGCGGTCGCCCTTTTTCAGCGCTTCGAGCATGGTCTTGCGTCGCTTTTTCTCGCGTCGCTGGCTGGAGCTGAAGAAGATCATCATGACGACCAACAGGCCGATCATGAGGAAGAAGAACATCGGGTCGAAGCTGCCGCCGCCCGTGCCGCCGGTGGGTTGGCCGCCGTTGGGGTCCTGGGCGGTGCCGGGTTGGCCCTCGCCGGTCTGGGCGCCCTGGTTCTGCATTTCAGGCGTAAACGGGGCCGGATCGTCGTTTTGAGCGAGCGTAAGCGTGACAAATAGCTGGTAGTTCATGGTGATCGCGATGTTGGGGTCTGGGGTTAAAGGTCTTTATACGTATCGACAGGCCGGGCGGTGCGGCATTCAGGGCCGAGATTCTAGCGCATGCGGCCACGCCCGGGCAATCAAAGACCAGTCATTCTGCCGGATCGCCTGCCGTATGTCCAGCATGAGGCGCTGGAAGTGCCTCAGGTTGTGCAGGCTTACAAGGATGGGCCCGAGCATCTCGCCCGCCTGGAACAGGTGACGGAGGTAGCTTCGGCTGAAGTGGTTTCGAGTTTCTGGTTTCGAGTTTCGAGTTAAAGGCGAGGCACCGCGGCCGTCAGTCGCCCCTTCCCCAACTCGAAACTCGGAACTCGAAACTCGAAACGATCCGGCGCACGCCGGGCAGTCGCAGCCTTCTTCGAGCGGGCGGGGGTCGTCCTTGAATTTGGCGTTGCGCAGGCGGACCTGGCCGGCGCGGGTGAAGGCGTTGGCGTTTCGGCCGTTGCGGGTGGGCAGGACGCAGTCGAACATGTCGACGCCGGCGCGGACCGCGGCGATGATGTCCCGCTCATAGCCGACGCCCATGAGATAGCGTGGCTTATGCTCGGGCAGCAGCGGTGCGGTGTGCTCGACCACCTCGCGGATGAGGGCGGAGCCTTCGCCGACCGCGACGCCGCCGATCGCGTAGCCGGGCAGGTCGAACTGGGTGACGCGCTCGGCACACCACGTCCGCTGATCGAGGTCGATACCGCCCTGCACGATGCCGAACAAGCCCTGCCGGGCGTCGCAGCCGCTGGCTTTGTGGGTCTGCACGCAGCGGTCGAGCCATCGCAGCGTCCGCTCGTTGGCCAGTTTCACACGGTCGAGGTAATCCGCCGGGGCGACCGCGTGCCGCCTCGCCGCGAGCGGGTCGTTCGTGAGCACTTCGCCGGGCTGCTGCACCGCCGGCGGGCAGTCGTCGAACGCCATGATGATGTCCGCGCCGAGCCCGTGCTGCACCTGCATCGACCGTTCGGGCGTCAGCTCGATGAGTTGGCCGTTGAGATGGCTGCGGAAGGTCACGCCGTCTTCGCCGATCTTGTTGATGTCCGCCAGGCTGAACACCTGAAACCCGCCGGAGTCGGTCAGCACCGGCCGACGCCAGTTCATCCACTGCTGCAACCCGCCCATCTGCTCGACCAGCTCCGGCCCCGGCCGAAGCAGCAGGTGGTACGTGTTCGCCAGCATGATCTGGGCCCCGATCCCCTCGACCTGCCACGGCAGCAACCCCTTGATCGCCGCCTGCGTGCCCACCGGCATAAACGCCGGCGTGTCAAACGTTCCATGAGGCGTCGACACCCGCCCCACGCGGGCACGCGTCGTCGTATCTCGATGATCAATAGCGAACTGAATCGGCATTTTTAATCAGTTTCGGGTTTCAAGTTCCGAGTTTCGAATTTAAAGCCCTCGCCCGGCCCGGTTCACCAGGCGGGTAACGCTTCGAGCGTTAACTCGAAACTCGGAACTTGAAACTCGAAACTCCCCCTACCCCCCACGCTTGCGTTGCGTCGCTCTGCTGAGCGTTTTCTTCTCCGCACCCGTCAGGCTCTGCAACCCCTGCTGCTTCACCTTCTCCAGAATGCGATCCACCTCCGCCTCTTCATCCAACTGCTGCTGCCGACGCTTCGCCTCGCGCTTCTGCGCCCAACGTTCCGCCAGGGTCGGGCCTTCGCGCGAGCCGCCCAGCCGATCCGCCCAATCCAGGCTGCCCTTGATGCGGAACATCACCAGCCCCGCCAGCGCTCCGCCGAGGTGCGCCGCCTCACCGCCGGGGTTCGGCCCGCCGGCGACCAGCACGAACACCGCGATAAACAGCGCCAGAAACACCATCGCCTTCAGCGGCACGGGGATCAGGAAAAACAGCAGCACACGCGCGTTCGGGGCGACGAACAGCGCCGCGACCATGACGCCGAACACCCCGCCCGACGCGCCCACGAGCGTGGTCGCAGCGCTGATGTCGGTGATCTGCAAGCCCCAGAGGACGAGATAGCCCAGCACGCCGCCGACGCCCGCGAGCAGGTAGTAGGCGAGGAACCGCCGCGAGCCGAAGTAGCTTTCGACCATCGGGCCGAAGAAAAACATGAAGATCATGTTGCCGAAGAAGTGGCCAAGGCCGTAGTGCTGAAACTGGAAGGTGATCAACTCATAGAGGCGGAACTGCTGAAACGTCGTCACCACCGAGAACGAAAAAAAATGTGCCAGCGTATTCAGCCCGCTCGGCGTCGGCCCGCCTGCGATGCGCGTGACGAAGCCGTCGATCAACAGCAAGGCCGCGTTGATCAAAATGATCCACAGGCTGATCGACCCCCACCTTGGGTAGATGATCCCCACCTGCCCGAACCGCGCGACACCGCCGGCCGAGCCAAGGCGACTCATCGGGTCCTGCCCGTATTCACGCTCCTGCCAACCCATCAGCCGCGTCCTCGCACAAATTGGGCATAAAAAAGCAGCCCGGCAATCGTCTTCGCGTCGCAGATCCGCCCGTCGGCCGTCATCGCCATCGCTTCGTCCCACGACACCGGCTCAACCACGATACGCTCGGTTTCGTCCAGATTCTGCCCCTCAAACGCAAGGCCCTGGGCAAGATACAACGTCATCTGCTCCGTGCAGAAGCCCGGCGAGCTGTAAAACCGCGTCAAGCGAACGATCCGCTCCGCTGTGTAGCCCGTTTCCTCCGTCAGCTCCCGCCCGGCACAGGCGTCCGGGTCTTCGCCTTCCTCCACTGTGCCCGCAGGCAACTCCCATAACGTCTCGCCCACCGCGAACCGCTCGTTGCGGATCAGCACGACGCGATCATCGTCCAGCACCGGCAGCACCACCACCGCGTCAGCGGGCACGACCACCTCCCGCCGCTGCTCACCCCCGCCCCGGCGAGGATACCCCACTGCCATCACGTCAAAGCGGACACCTTCAAAAACACGCTGCTCGCTGGGCCAAGTCGGTTTCGGCATGGCCGGTATTCTATCGGCCATCTCTCCCCGCGGGGCAGGGAGTAGTTTCTGGTTCCTGGTTTCGAGTTTCTAGTTGGGCAGATCAGTCGGAATTGCTGATTGCTAATCGCTGCCAGAATCGGCGAGGAGCCCCCAATCAGCGATCAACAATCAGCAATTAGCAATCCCCCACCCCCCAACCTGCCGATACAATCGCCATGATGACCGCCCCCAGCGCCCCGAAAGACAACGGCTCCACCGTCGACCACCTCACCGCCGATCTCACCGGCCGACGCGTGCACTTCGTCGGCATCGGCGGCTGCGGCATGTCCGGCCTCGCTCGCATGGCCAAGCAACACGGCGCGGTCTGCACCGGCTCCGACCTCGCCGCCAGCGACATCACCAACGCCCTGCTCGCCGACGGCATCGACGTCGCCCTTCAGCAGACCGCCGACACCCTGCCCGCCGACTGCGAGCTCATCGTCGCCTCCGCCGCCATCAAGCCCGAGCACCCCGAGCTGGCCGAGGCCCGCCGCCGCAACATTCCCATGCTCAAGTATGCGAAAATGCTCGGCGAGCTGATGCGCCAACGCTGCGGCGTCGCCATCGCCGGCACGCATGGCAAGAGCACGACCACCAGCATCCTCAGCTACATCCTCCTCCAGGCCGACCTCGACCCCTCCTTCATCGTCGGAGCCAACTGCGCCCAACTCGGCGGCGGCGCACGCACGGGCAAGGCCGGCGACGACGGCGTGCTCATCGCCGAGGCCTGCGAGTACGACCGCTCGTTTCACAACTTCAACCCCCGCCACGCCGTCATCCTCAACGTCGAGGCCGACCACCTGGACATGTACAGCTCGCTGGACGAGATCGTCGAAGCCTTCGCCGTCTTCGCCCGCAAAGTCCCATCAGCCTCCGATGGCGGTTCGCTGCTGATCAATCACGAGATGAGCGAACGCCTCACCATCACCGCCGGCCTCGACTGCAAGATCGAAACGCTCGGCTTCGCGTACCAGGCCGACTGGCGCGTCGGCATCAAGGCCGGCAACGTCCGCCTCCACCACAAAGACAAAATCATCGCCGACTGGCACAACCCCCTCCCCGGCGAGCACATGGCCTACAACGCCGCCGCCGCCGCCATCACCGCCCACCGCCTCGGCGCCCCCTGGCCTGCCATCACCGCCGCCATCGAGTCCTTCCAAGGCCTCGACCGCCGCATGCAGGTCATCGGTTCGAAAGCCGACGTCCGCATCATCGACGACTACGGCCACCACCCCACCGAAGTCGACACCACTCTCCGCGCACTCCGCCAGCACTACCAGCCCAACCGCCTCATCTGCGTCTTCCAACCCCACCAGCACAGCCGAACGCGCTTCCTTATGCAGCAGTTCGCCGCCAGCTTCTCCGAGGCCGACATCGTCATCGTCCCCGACATCTACTTCGTCCGCGATTCCGACCAGGAACGCCACGCCGTCACCGCCGCCGACCTCGTCGACCGCCTGCGCAAACAGAACGTCCAGGCCATGCACCTCTACCCCTTCGACGCCATCGTCGAACAGCTCGACATCACCGCCCGCCCCGGCGACCTCGTCGTCACCATGGGGGCCGGCGACGTCTGGAAAGTCGCCCACGATTTCCTCGCCGCCCCCACCCCGTCTTAAACACAATCCACCCTGAAACACAATCGCCCCTGAAAAGGCAGGGCACCTTCAGGTGCACTGCTCCCCCATATTCAATCAACAGCCTTCTGCCCCCTCCCACAGACGGTACAATTCAACAAACACCGCCCTCCCGTTCCGGGCGCAATCGTTTCACCCCCAACCCGAGGCCCCCATGCTCCGCCTGTCCACCTCAAGCTGGTCCCTCGACAAAACCCTCGGCAGCCCCCGCTACCCGCACGGCCTGCCCGACACCGTCGACACGCCAACCAACACGCCCGACGCCGACGCCCTGTCCCTGCTCGAACTGCCCGCCCACCTCGCTGAGCATGGCATCAACACCCTCGAACTCTCCCACTTCCATCTGCCCTCCCGCGAACCGGAAGACCTCAAACCCTTCCGCACCGCACTCGACCAGGCAAACGTCGAACTGTTCAGCATCCTCATCGACGCCGGCGATATCACGCAGGACGACGGCGCTGCCCTCGAACGCGACGTGCACTGGATCAGCAGTTGGCTCGACACCGCCAGCCAACTCGGCGCTCGCCACGCCCGCGTCATCGCCGGCCGAGCCGAGCCCGCCGAAGCCATCATCGCCCGCAGCGCGCACCATCTCCGCGTGCTCGCTGACTACGCCGAGTCGATCAACCTCAAACTCATTACTGAAAACTGGTACGAGACCGCCAGCCAGCCCGAAACGCTGCTGGAAATCCTCCGCCAGTGTGACAACCGCGTCGGCCTCTGCGTCGACTTCGGCAACGCCGACAGCGAAGGCCGCGACAAATACCGCACCCTCGAAGTCCTGCTGCCCCACGCCACGTCCATCCACGCCAAGCCGCGCGTCGACGCCGTCCGCCAGGTCGATCGCGACGATCTGCTTCAGTGCATGAACCTCGCCGTCGCCGCCAACTTCACCGGCCCCATCTCAATCATCAACACCCAACGCGACAACGAGTGGGCTCGCCTCGACGAACTACGCGACCTCCTGAACACCTACCTCGGCCAAAGGGCTTGACGAATTTCTAATTGCTAATTGCTGATTTCTAATTGGGGGAAGAGCAGATGCAGTCGATGTGTCGGTGTTCTGCAATTAGCAATCAGCAATTAGAAATCAGCAATCAAAACCCGGCTCATCCAACCGGTAATGTCGGATCTTCTTGTAAAGCGTCGTTCGATTGATATCCAACTGCTTCGCTGTCTCCTGCCGATTCCACTCGTTGGCTTCCAACGCCGCGAGCAGAATCTGACGCTCCGGCGCTTCCATCGCCTCGGCGAGCGGCGTCGGCGTCCAGCCCGACGCGAGCGCCGGCACTTGAATATGCCCACTTTCGCGCGTCGCGTGGCCGTTGCTCGAAACACTCCGCAAGCCACCGCCACCCTGTCCCACCGCCTCGGGCAAATCCGTAGGCTCGATCAGCGTCGCTCGACTCAACACCACCGCCCGCTCAATCGCGTTCTCCAACTCACGCACATTGCCCGGCCACGCATACGCCCGCAACGCATCCATCGCCGACTCCGACAGCTTCCGCTCCTTGCCCATCTCCTGGCAATGCCGCTCAAGAAAATGCTCCGCCAGCAACGGAATGTCACCCGACCGCTCGTGCAACGTCGGCATGTGCAGGTTCACCACATTGATGCGGTAATACAGATCCTCACGAAACGAACCCGCCTCAACCAGCTCTTCCAACGGCTGGTTCGTCGCAAGAATAAACCGCACGTCCACCTGCTTCGTCTGCGTCGAACCGATCGGCTCGAACGCTTTCTCCTGCAACACGCGAAGCAACCGCAGTTGCAACGCAGGCGTCGCCGAGTTGATCTCATCGATAAACAGCGTTCCCCCGTCGGCGGCGAGGCACTTGCCCGGCTTGTCCGTGTCCGCCCCCGTAAAAGCTCCCTTCACATGCCCGAACAACTCGCTTTCCAGCAGCGTCTCCGGAATCGACCCGCATGAAAAGTTCACAAACGGCCCGCCGCTGCGCGGGCTCATCGCGTGCACCGCCTTCGCGACCATCGTCTTGCCCGTGCCCGATTTGCCCGTGATCAGCACCGTTGTCTTCGTCGGCGCGACCGCCTCGATCAGGTCGTAGACCTTCTGCATCCGGTAGTCAGCGCCCACGAGGTTCGCCATCCCGAAACGCTCGCTTAACGTGCTCCGAAGCGTCTGATTCTCCGCGACCAGCACATGCTGCGTCTGCGCGCGATTCACCGCGAGGTGCAGTTCGTCGTCCACGATTGGCTTGGTGAGATAGTCCGCAGCGCCCAGTTTGATCGCTTCCACCGCCGACTCGATCTTGCCGAAGTCGGTGATGGCGATCGGCACGACAGCCGGGTGCTTGTCGCGCAGGTCGCGCAACGTCGCCATGCCGTCGCTGCCGGGCATGTCCAGATCGAGCACGACGATGCCCACCGCCCCGCTTTCGCCCGGCTGATCGAGCAGCCCCATCGCCTCGCGCGACGAGTTGGCCGTGACCACCACCTGCCCCTGCTCGCGCAGAAAGTCCGCCAGCGACTCGGCCACGATCGGGTCGTCGTCAACAATCAAGATGCGCGTCACTTCAGGCATGGTCAAACAGCACCGCCGCACAGTCACAGTCACGGACCCATGTCGCCAAAAAGCAACACGCCCTACTGTTTATCGACCAACACCATGATGTCATTGAGAAACGTCTGCCGCGCCAATGAGCACCGAACGATGCTCGACGACAACAGGCCGATAAAAAGACTCGTCACGCCGCATGGTCGCGAACGAAGCGGTCGTACCAATTGCTTCCGGTCGACAACGGGTCGCTGCCTGCGGGCAGTTCGCCCAGCATATTCACCCGGCAGGCGTGCACCGCGGCGGACCGCACTTTCGACATCGCCTTGCCCACCAGATCACTCACCAGCGCCGCCTCCGGCGCATCGTCAGCGAACGCGACGTTGAGAATCATTTCCCCATGATCGCCGCGTACGCAAAGCACCGCGCCCGGCGGGTCGGCCGTCGCTTCGTCACCCCCTGCACCTTCAACGCATATGACAAGGCTCAGGCTTGTCACCACGCGCGAACGATCGATCTCGCCGCCGGCCTTCTGCACCGCCGCGATGACCGCGTCCAGGTCATGGGGTCGAATTTCTCGGATGGACACTGCCATGCCGATCCTGTCTCCTCTGAGACTCATCATCGGTCGATCGCGTGTCCTACTTTCGCACCACCGCGTTTTACGTCCCTACGCCACGCCCACCGCTTCCGCGTCGCGGTCGCTGAGCATGCCCCCATCGCTGCGCTGCTTCACCGAGCCGTCGCGCTTCCACGACCGTTCGCAGCGCGGCTCGCTGCGCAGGTCGAGCACTTCCACGCCCGCCGTGTCTTCGCGAAGCTCCACTCGGCTCACCCCGCACAGGTCCGCCAGATCCGCCGGCGCGAACACCTTGGCAAACGACTCGGCCTGCTCGCTCACGCCGATCGCCAGCCCGAGGTCCAGCGGGTTGTCGATGTCCATGCGCTGCCGTGCGTTTTCCATCGCACGCAGCCAACCGTCGCGGGCCTCGATCACCTTCGGCCAGTTCGAGTTCACCACCACCGGCCGCGGCTCGGGCAGCTTCGCCAGGTGCACGCTCTCCGCGTCATCGCCATGCAGCGCATGCCACGCCTCATCCGCTGTGTGCGGCATCAGCGGCGCGAGCAGCCGAACGATCCCGTCCGCGATCTGGTGCAACGCCGTCTGCGTTCGCCGACGCCGCGGCGCGTCGGGCTTGTCGCAATACAGTCGATCCTTCACCGCGGTCAGGTACACCGCACTGAGCGTGTCGTTGCAGAAGTGAAACAGCCGTTCGTGCACGCGCCGGAACTGGTAGCCCTCGTAACTGTCGCGCACTGACGTCACCAGTTTCGCCAGCTCTTCCAACGCCCACGCATCAATGCTCGTCGCGTCCGCATCGGTCATCGGCCGAGCGTCCGTCTTCGGGTCGAAATCACTGAGGTTGCTCAACAGGAAACGGATCGTATTGCGAACCTTGCGATACTCCTCGCCCGCGAGCTTGAAGAACGACTCGTCCACCTTGATGTCGTTGTCCGTGTTCAGCGAGCTGACCCACCATCGGCAAACGTCCGCGCCATACGTCTTGAGCAGTTCCTCCACCTCCAGCGTATTGCCGAGGCTCTTGCTCATCTTCTTGCCGTCCTTGTCGACCATGAACCCATGGGTCAACACCGTGCGGAACGGTGAATGCCCGGTCGCCCCCAGCGACGGCAGCAGCGAGCTTTGGAACCAGCCGCGATGCTGGTCCGACCCTTCCAGGTACAGGTCCGCCGGGTATCCGAGATGGCGCTGCCGAAGCACGGCATGCCACGACGTGCCCGACTCGAACCAGACGTCGAAGATGTCGTGGCCCTTGCGAATTTCGGATTTCGGATTTCGGATTTCGGATTTGGCCCACGCCGGTGCGTCGGGGTCGATGTCCGGGTGATAGGTTGCCAGCAGTTCGTTTGCTTCCAGTTGGAACCACGCGTCCGAGCCTTTTTGCCGGATGACTTCCGCCACTGCCCGCACGCTCGCGGCCGTCAGCAGCACTTCGCCATCTGCGTTGTAGAACGCCGGGATCGGCAGCCCCCACGCCCGCTGGCGCGACACGCACCAGTCCGGCCGAGACTCCAGCATGCCGCGCATCCGGTTGCGACCCCACGCCGGCATGAACTCCACTTCGTTCGCTGTCACGTTGAGCGCCCGCTCGCGCAGCGATGTTTGCGTATCATTCTTCCCGTTGCCTGCCTTTTCGTGCACCGCGAACGCCTTGTCCACCGCGATGAACCACTGCTCCGTCGCGCGGAAGATCACCGGCGTCTTGCCCCGCCAGTCGTGCGGATAGCTGTGGCGGAACTTGTGGTCGTGGAACAGATGCCCCGATTCGCGCAAGTGTTCCACCACCGTCTCGTTCGCTTCCCACACCCGCTGCCCGCGCAGCCAACTCGGAGCCGTGTCGTCAAACGTGCCGTCCGGCAGCACGGGGCAATAGATCGGCAGCTTCTCGCGCAAGCCCGTCTGATAGTCCTCCACACCATGGCCCGGCGCGGTGTGCACCATGCCCGTACCGTCTTCCAGCGTGACATACTCCGCACCAACCACGCGGCGCACGTGCTCGTCCTGCGCGAACGGATGGCGATACTCCAGCCCCAGCATCAGGTCGCCGGTGAATGTCGCGATCGGCTCGTCCACGTTCTCCGCACCCACCACCTGCCCGAGCACCTTCTCCGCCAGGCTGGTCGCCACCACCACGCTCTGCAGCTTGCCGTTGAACGTGACGTTGTAAAGCCCGTACTCAAACCGCTCGTTCACCGCGACCGCAAGGTTGGCAGGCAGCGTCCAAGGCGTCGTCGTCCAGATCATCAGGTGAATGCGATCCGCAGGCAGCACATCGGTCGGCACGGGCAGATGGTTTTCCTGCCACGAGTCATGGTCCGCCTCGAACATCACGAACACGCTCGTGTCTTCGCGGTCTTCGTACTCCAGTTCCGCCTCCGCCAGCGCCGTCTGATTGTCGATCGACCAGTGCACCGGCTTGAGTCCGCGATACACTACGCCGCGCGACACCAGGTCGGCGAACGCCTCCAGCACACCCGCCTCGTACGCCGTGTTCATCGTGAGGTAAGGCTGCTCGTAATTCGCCAACGTCAGCAGCCGCTGCATCTGCTTCGCCTGCAGCTTCACGAACTTCTCCGCGTACTGCTTGCAGCGCTGGCGGATCTGCATCGGCGCCATCTCGCGTGCTTTTTCGCCGAGGTCCTGCACAACCTTGTGCTCGATCGGCAGGCCGTGACAGTCCCAGCCGGGCACGTAGGGGCAGTCGAAGCCCGCCATCGTTCGCGAGCGGACGACGAAGTCCTTCATCACCTTGTTCAGCAGATGCCCCAGGTGAATCGACCCGTTCGCGTAAGGCGGGCCGTCGTGAAAGACGAACCGCCCCAGCGGATGTGGCTTATCGCGCAGCGTGCGGTAAAGCTCCGCCTCTTCCCACCGCTTCAACGAGGCCGGCTCGTTCTGCACGAGGTTGGCCTTCATCGAAAAGCCGGTCTTCGGCAGGTTCAGCGTCTTCTTGTACGTCCGATTGTCAGCTTGCTGGCTCATGGTGTCTCAGATTGGTCAGGCATCTATTTTTATCAAGGCGATTCGCCGCGTCGCTCAAGCGATCACGGCCCGCCCCCTGTTTCACGGCGACCCGCAGGGGCCACAAAAAAACCCCGCCAACCGGCAGGGCTCGCTCTCTACCACATGCAGATCGCCCTCGACCGGTCTACAACAGACGGCCCATCATAATCATCGCCATGCGAATCTGCGTGGGGCGGGTCACCATGCTTTCAGTATAGGGGTCGGCCCCGCCACGGCAAAGCAGACGCAGCGCCGCACTTCAAAACCCGCCCGCGAAGTGACCGTGCCGCCATTCATACGTACAGCGAGTCGAGATTTCGCGACGGCAAGCGATCACAAAGCATATTCGTAATCTGCTTTTCACAAATTACTTACACTCCAATACGCCCTTTGCCGAAAGTCATTGGTACACGCGGCCTCTGCACTTGCAACATTTAGCCGCGGTGCTTGCACCGCGCTCTTCGAACGTGCGGCCCCGAACGCCCGGGCCATCTGCCCCACTCGCGGAGCGAATATCTCTCGCCGCGGAATAATATTGACATACTGGGGGCTATACCGTTGAGTCCGGACGAGGCAACGCAACTGCAGGACCATGGACCAACAGGCATTCCGAGAATTGCTGCTGGCCGAGATGGATTCGCTATATCGCATGGCGATGCATCTGGCGCGGCATCCCGACGAGGCGGCCGACCTCGTGCAGGAGACGTACCTCAAGGCTTTCAAAGCCGAGGCCAGTTTTGAACTGCGCCCGCAAGGCGTTCGGCCGTGGCTGTTCAAGATCCTGCACAACAGCTTCTATACCCGCGTGGGTAAGAAGCGGCGTGAGCCGACCATTGCGGACGATCTCGCACACCAGGCCGTGCCAAGCGAGATCGACAACCCCGCCCCGGCGTGGGACCTGGAAAGCCTGGACTGGGAACAGGTGGACGATCGGCTGAAACACGCCATCGACGAGTTGCCCGACCACTACCGTGAAGTGCTTTTGCTCTGGGCGGTGGAAGGGCTGAAGTATCGCGAAATCGCCGACGTCCTCGGCGTGCCCCTGGGCACGGTGATGAGTCGGCTATACCGGGCCCGCGCGACCTTGTCGACGAAGCTGGCGGATCTGGCAGGTGAACTGGGTATCGCCGTCGCGGTGGAAAGTGGATGAACACGTCGCCGGGCGTGCTGTTGCAAAGCGTAAGTGAGGATGGCAAGTGACTGGTGAACTGTGGATGACCCCGTTGGACTGACGTTTTCCCATGACCGACTCGATTTGCTCCCGCGCCCCCTCGAGCGTCGGGTCGGCCATGGGAAAACGACAGTCGACATGAGTATGCGTGATGAAAAAACCCCTCGATGACAAGCAGATGCGATGTTACCTCTCGGCTTTCGCCGACGGGGAACTCGACGTGGAGCAAAGCCTCCAGGTGCTCGAGCGCATGGCCATGGACCCGCAGATGACCCGGCGGGTGTTGCATCAGCAACAGCTTCGCCAGCGCGTGGCCCAGACGATGGGGAACGAAAAGCTCAAGACGCCCGACGCGCTCAAGCAGCAGATCATGGCGTCGGCCCGGCAAAGCAGCTCACCGCAACAAGCCGCCAACGCCGCCCGGCGAAACCGCTGGTCGCTCGTACAACGCTGGCTACCTACCACGATCGCCGCGGCACTGCTGCTGACCGCTTTGCTGACGGTTCAGTTCGGCAGCGGCGGCGGGGCCCGCCCGGGCCTTACCGAGTACGCCGGCATGAACGGCAGCGACACCGCCGCGGTCGTCAACCTCGCATCCGCTGACCGCTTCGGCCGACGACACGTCCGCTGCTCGCGCGACATCACCCCGCTGTTCAACACCGACCGCTTCCCCGATCAGGTCACCGCCCTGCCGCGTTCGATTGAAGGGTTGCTTGGCAAGAAATTCACCGGCCCGCCGCTGGACTTGTCACTGCTCGGCTACGAGTACCAGCAGGCCGGCGAATGCCTCATCCCCGGCAGCAGGTCCGTGCACGTGCTCTACCGCGCCGCCGACGGCTCCGGCCGATCCGACTCGCTCAGCCTCTGGATCACCGCGGAGAACACCGACCTCGATCTTGAGCCCGGCCGACTCTATACCGCCGTCGACGATGAAAAACCACACCCCCTGCTCATCTGGCGGCACGAAGAATTGACCTACTACCTCGTCGGCGACTCCATGCCCCGCGTCCACCAGGTCGCCCAGGCCATGGCCAGTCGTTAATCGCTCTTCGAACGCCCACGGCCGCCCGGCCGTGGGTCGCCTACGGCCGCGGATGAAACCGCGTGATCACTTCCTTCAGCCGACTCCGATCCACATGCGTATAAATCTGCGTCGTCTGTAGATTCGAATGCCCGAGCATCTCCTGCACCACGCGCAGGTCCGCCCCGCCTGCCAGCAGATGCGTCGCGAACGAATGCCGCAGCATGTGCGGATACACGTTGCCCATGCCTGCCCGCCGGGCGTGTCGCTTGACCACCTGCCACACCACCACCCGCGTGATCGGCGAACCCGTGCGCGACACGAACAACGCGTCGCTCGCCGGCTGCGTTTTCACCAGCGTCGGCCGAGCCTCCTCCACCCACCGCGTCACCGCCGCCAGCGCCGGCCGACCTGCGGGCACGATTCGCTCCTTGTTCCCTTTGCCCACCACTTGAACGATGCCCAGCGACGTGTGCACCCCCGCCACCGTCATCGCTGCCAGCTCACTGGCCCGCAGCCCGGCCGCGTAGAGCAGTTCCATCATCGCCGCATCGCGCAGCCCCAGCGGGTGATCCAGTTCCGGGCTGGCGAGCAGTCGTTTGACCTGTTCGCGTCCCATGACGGTGGGCAGCCGCTGCCACGCCGAGGGCTGGGCGAGCAGTTCCGCCGGGTCTTCCGGCAGCTGGCCGGTGGAGGCAAGAAAGCGTCCGAAGACACGGATGGTCGCCATGTGGCGGGCGATGGAGCTGGTCGCGAGGCCCTGCTGCTGGAGGGCGTTGACGTGGGCGCTGATGCGGTCGAGGGTCAGTTCATGCCAGCCGACGCAGCCCTGCTCGACCATCCAGATCCACAGATCGCGCAGGTCTGCCGCATAAGCGGACAAGGTTGCACTGGCGAAGCCGCACTCGATCTTGCAGTAGCTGAGAAACTCACGAACCGACGGCTCGAAGCGCGACGGCGGGCCGCTGCTCGCTCGGGCGGGGGCTGCGGGGGAAGGGGATGGGCTCGCCGCCTTCTCGCGTGGGCTCAGCCCTGCCAGGGCCTGTACGGGCCGGGCGCGGCGGTTGCCTGCCTTCGACGGTGATGGTGATGGTGAGGCGGTTGGATTCACGCCGCTGCTGCTCCCGCAACAACTGGTGGTAGATCGAACAGCATTCATGCCCGCCGTTGGCACAGACATGAAATGCCTGCTCCAGACGACGCAGGCTGAAACGGTCGCTGCATCGCGCATCGTCTTTGTCGAGATACGGACACGCCGATTCGATGACATTCCCGAGCCTGGCCATACGTCTTGCCCTCTCGTTCGGATTCCATCAACTGTTATCGGCCGCCCCTTCCGCCAAACGTGAAGATTTTTCCGCCTTCTTCACCCCCGCTCGGCCCCGGGATCGGTGCCCGCTTGAAGGTTCCTGCAAGTTCTCTAGAATGCTGTGCTCCGGAGCCGACGTAGCTCAATCGGCAGAGCGAGGGATTCATAAGCCCTAGGTTACAGGTTCAAGTCCTGTCGTCGGCATTGCATTGGGGCGCATTTTGGGGCGCGGCTTGCGCCCACTAAAAACAGCTCTAAAACTTCCGCAAAAACACGCGATACTTAACGGTCGGTATCCGGCCGACCCGATTTTTCGCGATTTTCGCCCCCCACCCCCTACACAGCCCCCGCGGCAGCCCTACGCCGTCCGCTGTGCCTTCGCCTCGCCGTCGAGGTCCGGCAACAGCCCCATCGCCGCCTGCTCGTCACCGGGCATACTGTGCGTGTACAGCCGCATGGACCGTGCCGAAGAACTGGTTGATGAGGCGGCGGCCAAGGTCTCGGGCTGGATGTCAGCGGCGGGGCAGTTGGCCCTGTGGGGCGGCATGCGCGTGCGCGAAGAGGCGGAGGACCTTCGAAAGCAGTGGCACGAGCACGATTCAGATTCCCCTTCAGGAAGATCAGCATCCGGAGGAAGCGCTGGCCCTGGCGGCGGGCATCTCCCTGGCGGCCGGCTCGCCCTGGGGCGGCTGCGTCGCTCGAGCCAGCCAGGTGCCCGTGCTCGCGAGTGATGGCACGTTCGACGGCGATACCGCCGAGTCCAGCGAGCTCGTGCCCGGTGATGTGGTTGCGTTGCGACACCTACACACGGCAGACGCAACCGCGCCTGATGTCACTACCGACCGAAGCAGATGAACCAACGTAACGCACGACCTATCCAGCGACGCGATGACGACCGCTTCGAAGCCGTGTCGCCGACCAAGGGGCTGGGAATCGCCAAGCGATCCAAGTTGATGATCGTGGAAGATGCTTCACACGCGCATGAGTCCCATCGTTAGTGTCAATCCTGCCTCGCCGTCACGTCATCACATGAGCGTCTGGCAGCACCACCGCCCCGCCCTGCTTCCGCTGTCGGCGACGAAAAGCCGCGTAAAAACAGCATCGCTAGCTGCGTGCCGCCAGCGGAAGCTCTGGGCGCGCGGTTTGACAGAGTCAGTGCAATCGGGCTTGCCAGGCAAGCTGTTCGCACAGCGTCATTACGCCCGACGCCTTCCCAGCATCAGCGCCAGGCCACCCAGCAGCAGAGCGCTCGAGCCCGGTTCGGGGATGAGCAACTGACTCTGATCGAGCACGCCATCGGAATAGCGCACGTCGCCGATCGCGGGGAAGGAATAATCCCAACCAACGTACATCGCGAGGTTCGGGTCGCCGGGGAACAGACTTTCAAACCCCTCCCAGATCGACACGCGTTCATGCTGCAACGGACCGCCGTTCGTCAGGTCCTGAAGATAGAAATCGATAAAGCGATCTTCTTCGTTCTCGCCGGTGCTTACCGCAAACGCCACGTAATAGTCGACATCGGCCGAGACCTGGAGCGATGAGTTGTTGATGGTATGGTCGCTGACGAAATCGCCCGTCTCCGGATGATATAGCGACATCGTTAAGGCGCCGTCGCGTACGCCGGCACGGAACTGATCACCATGCCACCGGCTAGCCAACAGGTGGTGCGCCCCCTCGACGTCGTTGGCGTTGAAAAACGTTTCGATAGTAAAGCTGTCACGCGAGAAGGCGGTGCCGCTGCTGAATGTACGGATGCGACCAGCGCTGGCATTGATCCCCCACTGGTTGACTTCGCTATCGTTAAAGTTCCCATCCGGATTGGGAATGGGGTTGGGGAAGGCAGCCCCTGGTCCTTCCGCGGGGAGTTCCAGGCGGGTCAACGTCCCATCCGTTGCTCGCATGGCGTTGTTGCCCGCCTTGTCCTCCCACCAGGTACCAGAAGAGTTGGGCTGGCCGTCCTCCCCTTCCCATGACCAGTAGTTCAATGTCTGGGCATCGACCGCCCCGGCGAGGCAGCCGCTGGCCACCAGCGCCACCGCGCCGGCCTTGAAGTGAACCGAGTTGCAGGTAAGAAGCGATTTCAGTGCATGAAACATCTTTCAGGTCTCCATAAAAATCGTTGCCGGGAAGTCAGATAAAACGGCCTCAACGGGCCAAACGTCGAAAGCTGCTACGATCAATTCTGTTTAATATTCATCATGTGATCCTCCTACTTCGTCGTCAGTAATTTGAAATAGGGGATTCACAATCGCTTTCCTCAGAAAGCGAACAAATGAAACCATCTCACCCAGGCGGTCAATCACGCGGACGCAACAAGGCCTCCCGCGACGGCGCGAGCAATGGCGGAATGCCGCGAATGTCGATATGCACATCGCCGAAGTGCATGGACGACGAGGATGGCCGGTCGAGTTGAAGCGTCCACACCTCGCCTCGGCTCGGCGCCGGGCCGGGATACTCGACCGCGAACTGACGCACCGCCACCGTGTCGTCAACGTGATACACGACATCGCCATCGGGGTTGATCAGTCGGGCCTGGATCGCTTCAGAGGATCCTTCACCTGAAACGTCAAGCGTGAACTCTTCCGTGCCGCGCGGCACCCAGAAGTAAAATTCACCCCGCGCCTGTTTCAGGTTGAGGCGGTCATCACCCACCGCCAGGTTCACTCGATGGCTGCTTTCAGTCACCGCGAGCGTGTTGCGGATGCGATCCGTCTGAATCCGGTATATGCCCGTCGTCTCCGCACTGAACTGCACGTCGGTTTCGTCTTGAAACGGAGCCTCCACTTCATGCACCACGTCGCCCGCCGGATCGAGAACCTGCACTCGCAACGCCTGCGACTCAAGCCTGCCAAGCTGGGCATGATCCAGACGCAACGTGACCGTGTCGCCTTGCTCGGCGTACAGCACGAACCGCGTGTCGGTTGATCGACCGCGGACGCGCGCCCCCTCAAAGCCGTAGTCCGCCAACTCGCTTTCACTTTCAGGCTCAAGCTCCAATCCATCGAGAGTGAAGCGCGGCAGGTCGACCCATTCGTCAACCTCAGTCCATTCGCTCAATCGTTCTGGCGTGAGTTCAACTTCGCGCTCGCTCCCATTGGCCACGAGACGCAGCGTGCCCGTGACAGCTTCCAAAGGCAGGCCACCTGCGAAGTCGGTGTAGCCGATTGGCGTTCGGTCGAGCGGATCGTGAATCTCGAGGTTTTCAAAAACCACGCCCCCCACCGGATCGACCGCGCCGGCACTGCTGTGAAACATGATCGGCCGACGGTTTTCGTCATCGACAACCGGGTTGATCAACGCGCTGTCGACAATGCGAAGCATCGGCTGCGAATGGCTTTTTTCGATCGCGATGCCCCGGCCGCGGCTGTCTTCAAAGCGGCAGTCGACCACCTCGATCACACCTTCCAGATGCCGCTGCGACGCGGAGTTCGTGCGAACACGCAACCCATCGCGATCACCGACAGATCGACAATTCTCAAGCCGAATCGACACCGGTTCCTTCAGGCTCGGCAGCCAGATCATGTAACCGCCGCCCGCGTTGTTCCGGGTCAGGCAGTTGCGCATCACCACGTCCTGAATCACCTGGTCGTCGCGGAAGGGCTCGAAATCGATCCCCGCCTGCGGCGGCGTGCCGCTCGTGGTTTCCAAGACCGTGTCCTCAATCAGCAATCCCCGGACGCTGATCACGCTGATGCCCTGCCGATGGTTGTCACGGCAGACCACATCACGAATCACCACGTTTTCACAGTAATTCGGCCTGTTCGTCCGCGTCGTGCCCTGCGTGCCCGAAATACCAATGTAAATGCCATCCCCCCCACTGGCCTCGAACGTCAACCCGACAATCTCAACATCCTTCACGCTGTAAAGCGCCAGCAAGTGCCGCCATTCACTGTGGGTATAGGCGTCGCTCTGGTAATCGCTTTTGCGCATGCGAAGCGTCGCACCATAGCCTTCAAGTTTCAGGTTCTCGGTCTCCACCGCCACGAACAGGAAGTCGTACCGATCGTGAAAGCGTCCTTCCTTCGCTTCGACAACCACGCCCTCCTCAAATACGACCGTCTGGTTGCTGGCCAGCTCGATCGTCTCACGCACCATCCAGGGCGTGCCCATGTCCGGCACGATCACACGCGCGGCACCGGAGTTGATCGCCGACTGCAACGCATCCGTCGCGTCGTCCTCATTAAACCCCCACCACGACGCATCGGCGGTGTCGACCTGCCCCGCCTCCACCTTTTGAATCATCTGTGCGTCTTCCTCCGCCAGCGCCCATGCCGGGGCGCTGGCGGAGATTGCCACGACGACAGAGGCGCACGCGGTGAATCGCAAGGGTGATCTGAATGCGAGGCTACATTTGTTGAATATGCTCATCCTGCAATAGGCTCCGTAAAATAGGCTTCATTGATGGGGAGAGGTTCACTAACGCAAGGCGTTCCTCTTAGACGCTGAGCCCCCGGACATTTTCGTGGTTTATCTCTGCCCGATCAGTTGTTGCGGCCGTACCAGAACTCGTAATTCACGTTCCGGTGTGGCAGTTCATCCGGATATGTTTTGGCATGCCCGTCGAGGAAAAGGACATTCGCCCGTGTGTAACCCGCGTGGCGGTAGGCGACATATCCATCCACGCGATTCGGACGAATATGCTGGTGCGCGTTGACCATATCCGGCCCACCGGTGTCCATGAACCAACTGGTCGCGCTGGCGCGGGGGAAATCCTGGAACCGACGAAACTCGTTATTGGAGAACCATCGGCAGCCCGTTGCGCTGTTGCCGGCGTAGCTGATATGCCCATTGCGATCGCGTCTCTCTTCGTCATTATCAGCCGGGCACACGACGACTTGAAAGCCCGGCGCCTCAGTAACTTCAGGGTCCGGATCATCCTTTATGGGAGGAGTTCCCAGCCGATATACCGTGAATTCTCGGTTAAAATACCAATGGTTGGATGGGCTCGCCCCTGCGGGTTGGCCGTTGATGAACGGCAAAATATCATTGGAATCGACGTGATAACTCGTTCCCGCGATGCCAAACTGACGCAGGTTGCTCAAGCACCCAGCCGATTGAGCGGTCGCCCGGGCGGCAGTCAAGGCTGGCATGAGAAATGCAATAAGTATCGCAATGATCGAAATAACCACGAGCAGCTCGATGAGCGTAAATGCTTTTTTCGATCCCACGGTAGGTGATGTGCTTGCATACATGATAAAGTTCCTTCGAACACATAAGATTTCAAGGTGGCTACAACTGCCTGCACGAGTTTCGATCACCGTAAGGCAGCGGCCCCCTTTGCACTGGTCAAACTCGGCCTGGCAATAAAGGTCGTGGGGACACGCACCGTGCGAACGGGCGTATCAGGCTTCTGCATCCGCTCCAGCAGCGTCTCAGCGACACGCTGACCACGCAGGGGCATATTCGTTTCAATCGTGGCCAGGAACGGTTCTTTAACTGGATAGTTCGGCCCGGTTTCGAGGTTGTCCCCGCCGGTCACTGCGATGTCTTTGCCCGGCTCGATCCCGGCTGCACGCAGGGCGTCCATCACCCCGTAGGCCACCAGGTCTGAATTGGCAACGACGGCCGAGTAACTGGCGAAGCGATCGATCTCCCGCTCAACTGCAAGCCTTGCCTCGGCCCGGTCCGCGAAAAATCCGCGAATCTCTTCCGTGTAGATAAACACGTCGACTTCGCGGATGCCCGCCTGCTCGGCAGCCTCCTGAAACCGTTCGACACGATGCGCGAAGCAACGATCATTGTCCACCTGACTTTGCGAAATGACGTAAAGCACACGCCGATGCCCGTGACGGACCAGCGCCTCGGCCATCTGCTTCATGCCCGGCCGATGATCGCGGTCGACGACCGTGAGCAGGCCGGAGTCACGCACTTCCGCAAACGCATCCGTCGTCACCATCGGAATGCGGTGTTTCGCCACATCCTCAAGCATGTCCGGCTGGATCATGCGCGTGCCGACATACAGTCCGTCCACCCGACCCTGCTGCAACACATCCAGTATGTGCTGGCGGGCCGACCGACCCGGCATCATCGGCAAAAAGGTGAAGTGGTAACCCGAACGCAACAGCGTGTGAGCCATCTGCAAGAACATGCGCGACGCCACCGGCGAAGCGAGATCCTTCTCCGGCGTGCCCAGCAAAGCCCCAACGCAATAGCTCTTGCCCGTCGCCAACGACCGCGCCGAATGCTGGGGCACGTAATTCAGTTTGGCCGCCGCTTCCATAATCTGCTTACGACAGGCCTCGCTGATCGTATACCGCTTGTCGTTGCGCAGCACCCGCGACACCGTCGAACGGTTCTTGTTGGTCAGACGTGCAACATCGGAGATCGTGGGCTTCATGGGCTGCCAATCCTGATTTGGGGCCATCCCCTTACGCCACCGGTTGCACAGTACGCCACCGGTTGCATAACCGTAACACGACGCTCAACCCAAGTCAACGAATTTTGAGCAATGGTCGATGTTGATCGGGTCCGACGGCTATCAAGCCGTGCTGAGTGGCGCAGAGTACGGCCTGAGACCGTGGCATTCAAAGTGTTTCACAGACGCGTTTTATGCCGTCTCGCCCGGCGAGTGTGAGATGGTAAAGATCGCCAGGAGCCTTTCGGCCCCTGACGACTGATCGAGACACCCGTCCCAGCGGCCGTTTAGAACCGCTGAACGATCGTGATAAAGGTCGTGAAATCATCGGCAGCACGTGTGACGCCGAAGCCCACGCCGCCTTCGAGGATCGTGTCCGGCGTCAACTCGTACGTCAGGCCCGTGGCAACCGTGCCGGCCCAGGGGCTGCCGCTTTCCGTGTCGCCGATGGCCTCGAACTCCACAAACGCTTCGAGATTTTCCACGATCACACGGTTGAGCACGAGCAGGCTGCCAGCCTCCAACTCGTAGCTTTCGTCGTCACCATCGCGGATGGCGGCGAAGTGCGGCGTCCACTCCACTTCCCAACCCTCGGCGAAGACCCAGGCGAACGGCAGCATCACACCGCCCTGCACCGCCCGGCTGCCCAAGTCGTGACGCGCGGTGGGCAGTTGCAGGAACGGCATCACGGCGAAGGCATGATCCATGTCTTCATCGTTGCCCCAGAGGTTGATCTTGGAGCGCAGCGTGATGTCGCCGAAGCCTCGCTCGCGCGAGCGTGTGCCGGCGTCGACATCGTCTTCGCGTTCCCAGACGAACGCGTCGACGCCGACCTGAAAGTCGACGTTGTGCAGCACGCCAAGCTTGATGGTCACCGGCACTTCCCATGCCCGCACGCGGATGTTTTCGCGATCGGGGTTGTGCCGATCGTACGCGTAGCTCAGCGGGTCGATCTCGACCTGCACCCGGCCCGGTTCAGTGGTGTACGGGTGCGGCTCTGGGGCCAACGGCCGATGGAAATCACGCGGGGCGGGGTTGGTGAACAGGTTGTACTGCCCGCCAGATGTCACGCCCGATCGCCCCGGCATGTCCTCCGTGTCAGTGGCAGTCAGCGACAGGCTGGACGCGAACCGGTCAAAGGTTCCGTTGGACGCGTTGTCTGCCCATGTGGTCGCGGTCAGGCCTATCGCCACCAGCCCGGCGGCGCTCCAATAGGCCATTCGATTGTTGGTCATTTCAATATCTCGTTGTGTTGAGGGTTCAGGGTGAATGAACTACAAAACTTCGATTCAAATTCAAGAGGAACTGAGTTCCTCGTCGTGTGTCTGCGCGACCTCCCAACTGATAGCGGTCACGCCGACTTCGAGTCCCAGATGTGTGAGCAGCCGCTCGGTTTCCCGCCGCTCCGGCTCGGCCATCTCGGCAAGAATGGCCCGCTGCTGCTCGGGTGGCAGTTCCTGAATCAGGTCCATGCGGTCGTCGGCGGCCACATGCTCCAGCAGCGTCGCTACCTCCCGGTTGTCGAATGCCTCGTTCAGGCACGGGCTTTGGTGCTGTGCATACAGCATCGGCTCTGCGGAGGCGCCTTTAAGCGATTGCGGGCCCATTGATCATTCGCTCAATCATTTTATCGTGTGGACACCAACGACTGATGGTCGGCCGCGAAGCCCGCCCCTCCCCCACTGACGCGATGAAGAGCGTTTGGCATGAGGTTACCATCGATATCATGCCGCCTGATTTCACCGGTGTCGAGTCAGCATGAAGCAGTGATACACTTTGTTTAGCTGCCACCGCTTTTAAGCCGTGCTGAGTCTTTCCGTCACCGGCAGACGAATGCCACTGGCGCGGAGACCTTTGCCGTCACGCGGAACGTTCTTCGTAGGCCAAGGCACATCGCCGCGTTCACACTCAAACGCTTACGCGATTTCGGGCATCAGGGGGGCGCTGCGTTTTTCGAAAATGACGGGGATGGTGATGCTGAACGTTGCGCCCTGGCCGACGTCGCTATCAACCTCGATGCGGCCGTGCAGCAGGTCGGCAAGTTCCTTGCTGATGGTCAGGCCCAGGCCCGTGCCGCCAACTTCGCGGGTCACGGATGGATCGAGCTGAGTGAACTTCTCGAAGATGCGTTCCTGATCTTCCGTCGCGATACCCGGGCCGGTGTCGCTGACGCTGAGGCGGACGAATGCGTGCCCGCCGGGCCGCGTCGGCGGAATGTGCTTCACCGACAACGTCACCACCCCTGCGGGCGGGGTGAATTTCACGGCGTTCGCGAGGAAGTTGAACAGAATCTGCTGCAACTTGCCGGCATCAGTATGCACAAGCGGCAGGTTCGGCTCGATCTTCTGCTTCAACAGCACATTCCGCTTGCTCGACTGCGGACGCATGAGGTTGATCAGCCCTTCGCAGGTGTCCGCCAGGCTGACGGGGGCGATGTTCAGCTCAGCACGGCCGGCCTCGATCTTGGCCAGGTCCAGCAGGTCGTTGATCAACTCCAGCAACCGTCGGCTGGCGGTGATGATGTGCTGCACGTATCGCTTGCGCTTCTCATCCATCGGACCTTCGCGGTCGGCAAGCGTTTCCTGCAACACCTCGGCGAAGCCGATCATCGAATTCAACGGCGTGCGCAATTCGTGTGAAACGTTGGCGAGAAACTCCCCCTTCACCTTGTTCGCTTCATAGAGCGCGACATTGCTCTCCGCCAGCTCGCCGAGTTTGAGGTCGAGGCTTTTGTTCACCGAGCGGAGCTGCTGCTGCTGCTCGTTGAGGTGTTCGAGCATGGTGTTGAACGCGTCGGAGAGTTCCTGGAACTCGTCGCCGGTGTTGATATCCGAGCGGAGGTTCAGATCGCCGTCGGCCACCTTGCGCGTCACATCGCGCAGCAGGCGGACGGGGGAGAGGATCAGCCGGGTGGTAATGAACCAGAACACACCGACGGCCAGCAGACCCGCGAACGTGCCCGCGGCGATGGTGTAAATGCGGTTGACCATGTGCTGCGCCGGAGCGTCGCGATCGCGCAGGTGTATCACAAGCACCTGCCGAAGCGCGTGACCGGCAGCAGCGTCGTCGGCGTCGGCGTCAGCATCGACCGCGGTCGGCGTATCGCGAATGGCACGGACATAGCGGTAGTAGACGTCGCCGGCGATGTCTTCCGTTCGGCCGAACCAGTCGTTTGCAGACGGACGTAGCTCGAACCGCTCGATCGCCTGGCCGAGGAACGGGTCACGCTCAACGACGCGATCGAAGTCCGACCGCTCCACCAGCGTGAGCGTCAGTTGAACCTCGGGTGGCAGGGACTGCACCGACCGGTCCGGACGAAGCGCGGCCCCGCCGAGTTGCAGTTGGCCCGCCAGCCACATCTCCGCGAGGTCGGCGGCCCGCTTCTGTGGCCCGAGCTCGACCAGTGTATGCATGCGCAGCCACACCACCGCCAGCGCCGCGGTGAGGATGAGGATCACCGCCGCTCCGAACAGCAGTTGACACTTGTTCGCAAGGCTCACGCGAACCGGTTGGATCATGCGGGTATTCTACGATGGGCCAGAGGCGGGCGTCAGTTGATGGCAGCGAGGGTTTCGTCGAGGGTGCTGCCGTATTCGAGCGACTCGGCGACGCGGTTGTGCTCGTCGCAGATGATGACCTTTGCCTTGTGCGCGTCCAGGGCGTCTTCCTGCATCAGGCCGAAGCAGACGATGATGATCTTGTGGCCGGCCTCGACAAGCTTCGCGGCGGCGCCGTTGACGCCGATGACGCCCGAGCCGGGCTCGCCCTTGATGACATACGTCTCGAAACGCACGGCGTTGTCGATGTCCAACACCAGCACCGCCTCATTGGGGCGGATGCCGCTGGCGCGCAGCAGGTCGGCGTCGATCGTGATCGAGCCGACGTAGTCCGGGTCACACTGGGTGATCGTCGCCCGGTGAATCTTGCCTCGTAACATCTTGCGCAACATAAGCAGCCTTTCGCGGGGATCGTGTCCGCGGGACCCACCATTATAGCGGAAGACTGGGGGCGAGGCGATGCAGCTGAGGCGCTCGGCTGAGCGACTTAAGTCGCTTAGCCTTGGGGTGCGGTCAAGCGTAGGGGCCGACGCCGTTGCCGTTTTCAGGCGTCAGGCCACGCAGGCCGTGCAGCAGCGGGACGAGGCGGTGCTCGACGACCTGGTCCCAGCCCATTTTCTTCACCAAGGCCTGGCCGGACTTGATCAGGGCGGCCCGCTGCTTGTCGTTGAACGGGATACGAGCCATCAGGTCGTCCGCCACCTCGCGGGCGACGCGGGCCTCGATGATGTCGCGCTGCGTCTGGTCGATCGCGAGCATGTCGTGCAGCGTGCCGTCGTGGTCGATCTGCGTGAAGTCGGCGACGATCACGTTGTCCGGCCGATCGCCATCGATCACCGCATCGACAAACCCACGGCAGCCGCACACATTCGAAAACACACACACCGCCCCCGAGCCCAACGGCTCAAGCGGGCTGATGCCGAACGGCTCGTAGGTCGCCATGCCAAACTCAACATCCGTCGCCCGGCGGAAGTCGGCGATGGTCATGTCCTTCGGCAGCCGCCTGCCGATGCGATCGCGCGACCAGCCGAACTGGTTGACGAGCACGATCTGCAGATGATCGTGGCTCGCGTTGAACGGCTCGATCATGTGTTGGATGTCGACTTCCGGGCCGACGAGGTCGGGGAAGCCATGGCGGTGATGCCGGGGCCAGCCGTACTGCTGCTCCATGTGGGCCACGTCCTGCGGCCGCCGCACGCCGCCGCCGGAGGTGAGGATGTAGAGGATGCCCTTCTTTTTCTTCTTGCCAAGCTGCGCGTCGAGTTCGTGACAGACTTTCACATCACGCCAGAGGCCCTTGCTGACCACGGGGCGGGTGACGTGGGTCATGAGCACGTCCGGCTCGTAGCCGACGAGCTTCTTCGAATACTCGGCGAGCATCGCCCGGCTGTCGTTCCGCTGCTTCAGCGTGATCGCCGGCGCGGGGATGCCGTTGTAGACAAGCTGCACGGGGTGCTCATCAAACGGCTGGTTGAGGAAGTGCAGTTCGTCGCGGGTGTGGTCGCCGACCGCGATCACGCCGTCGCACAGATGCGCCCGGCTGATGAGGGCGTGGCGGAGGAAGGCGTCCTGGCTACCGTAGACGTCGTCGACGTAGAGCCCCTGCTCGCGTGCTTTGCGGAGCACGTTGTAGAACATCGTGTCGTGGCCGGGGTTGTCTTCGACGAGTCGACGGGCGGTGGCGCACTCGTGGGCGTGGAAGACGGTACGGAACTTGTCGCCGCCGTCGAGGATGGCCTGCAGCGCCGCGGGCATGCCCATGTACTCGTGGGCGAACAGCACGCAAGGCCAGTCTTCCTCACTCAGCAAGCCCTGCAACGCGTAGAAGGCGGGCTCGGCGAGGCGGACGTATTCTTCGTAGTCCCAGCTTTTTTCATATCGGCCGCTGTCGATGCCGAAGCGTTCCCAGAGGCGGAGCTTGAAGACGTTCAGGCGGTCGGGGTTGGCGCGGAACACGTCGATCAGCAGCACTTCGGACTCGCCCTTGCGGTCCTGGCCCGGCGGGTCGTAATAGCGCTTGCCGTAGACGATCGCAACGTTGAACGCCCACTCCACCGGGCGGAACTTGCCCGCCAGCCCGGCCTTGTCGATCTGGTCGATGGACGAGTAGAGCACTTCGCCATGCTCGCCGAGGCGGTTGGCGGGGTCGGCCTGAATGTGCGTCGCCGTGGGCCCGATGAGGATCGACCGCTTCACCGACTGCTGATACACCGGCGAGGTGATGAGCCCTTCCAGCACCGTGCCGATGCCGCCAAGCTGCTCCACCGCCTCGTGCGTCACGTGGGCGAGGGTGAGGGGGTTTTGAATGTCGGATTTCGAATTTCGGATTTCGGATTTCTTCATGTATCGTCCCAATTCAGCCAGCAAGTCTTATGCGGGAACAACCCGTCCGCCAAGCTCGAAACAAATCCGAAATTCGAAATTCGAAATCCCCAAATTCCCAATTCAGCCCGGCGGCAGGTCGGCGTCGTCCACGCCGCTGTCGGCCGGGCCTTCGCTGGGCTTGCCGCGGCGGGCCGTGCCAGCCAAGGCGGGGCGGTCGGACGAGGTCGCCCGGCCGCGCGGCATGGCGATAATGCCCGTCCGTGCCAGTTCCACAATGCCATAGGGCTGCACAAGATCAATAAACGCCTCGATCTTGCCCTCCGTGCCCGCCAGTTCGACCATCAGCCGATCGGACGCCACGTCCACCACCTTCGCGCGGAACAGGTCGGCAATGGTGATGATCTCCTGCCGTTTGTGGGCATCGCCCACCGCGACCTGCACCAGCATAAGATCGCGCTCGACGAAGGCCGTGTCCTGGTAGTCGACCACTTTCACCACCGGCACGAGCTTCTGCAACTGCTTGCGCACCTGCTCGAGCACGGCGTCGTCGCCGCTGACGACGATCGTCATCCGCGACAGTTCGGGGTTATCTGTTCGTCCGACCACCAGCGAGTCAATATTGAACCCGCGGGCGGCGAACATGCCCGCCACCTGCGCCAAGACGCCCGGCTCGTTGGTCACCAGCGCCGCGATCACGTGACGCCACGTTTGGGAAGTTTCGCTCATGGCGCGACATCATACGGCCACCCCCGGTAAAGCCCAAATTTCAGTCGATGTGAACTGTTGCCGATGCCCCCTCATCCCCCGCCTCGTCGATCGTTTCGACACGCAGGTCGCCGTACACCACCCGCTGCTGGCCCGGCGCGGGCGTCCACGTCAGCAGCGGCTCGTCGGCGTCGCGGGCGTTGATGCTCCGCCCGGCGTAGACCGGCTCGGCACCTCGGCGGACCTGCTCGACGAGGAACACCCCCGCCGCGAGCAGGTCTTCCAGCAACGCCACGTCCTCGCGCGACGTCTGAGGCCCGGCGTGCAGTTGCATCATCAGCAAGGCGAGCATCGGCTCGGCCATCGCGTGGCCGGGGTAGTAACCGCCCGTGCGGTCGCTGAATCGGCGAAGCGTGTCGATGACGCTCACTGTGTTGACCTCGGGCAGCAACGCTTCGAGCGAGTCGACCTGCTCCATCGTCGCAGGCGGGAGAAACCACTCGACCGGCATGGACTCGTTCCACTGAAAATCGTCGACCACCAGACGCAGCCTGCCCTGCGGGGCTTCGGGCAAGGTGAACTCGACGCGCAACGGCAGGCTTGTCCGCGCGTCGACCCACAGGTCGAGGCTTGCGCCGGGCTGGAGGTCGAGTGCCTCGCCGGTGAGCTCGAAATGCCTTGTCCGCTGGCCGTAGAGGGTCTGCGGCTCGCGTTCGTGGGCGACGACGCCTGGCGTGTCGCGCAGTTGCCTGATGAGCGTGGCGGGGTCGAGCTCGCGTACCCATCGGTCGACCTCTTGGCCGTGCGACCAGGAGGTGGTCTGCCCGCGGAGGTGGTTGATGACCCAGACCTGGTCGTCCCAGCGTGTGATGGTTTCCAGCACGGGTTGGCCGAGCAGGTCGGCCCGCGAGCGTGCGCCGGCGTAGACGTCGAACCAGACGTTCAGCAGCAGCATGTCGTCCGGCCAGCCGTCGGTGCGGTCAACGACGAACCGGGCCTGGAACTGCGCGGTCGTGACGTTGCGCAAGCTTTGCTGCACGTCGGCGAAGCCCATGTCGCTGCTGAGCCAGAGCGTCGCCGTCAGCAGCACCGCCGCCGCCAGCGCCCCCCCCGCCGTCCACGGCAGCAACCGCTGGGGCCAGCGCAACCCGCGCGGCCGACGGCGGGCGTGTGCCGCTTGCAGGCGATTCCGCAGCCCCTCGACGAACGTGTCGTCGGGCGTCGGCTGGTCCAGCCCGGCGAGGTCGCGTTGCAGTTGTCGTTCATCGTCGGACTTCATGGTCTTGGTCCTCAGTGAGGCGGTTGTAAAGCGAACGGAATCGATGCCGGGCGCGATAGAGCAGGTTTTCGCAGGCCTTCTCCGATCGGCCCATGCGGTCGGCGATGCGACGAGTACTCAGCCGATCGCAATATTTCCACACCAGCGCGTCGCGCTCGTTGGTCGGCAGCTTGTCGAGCACGGCGTTCATCTCCGCAGTGTCCGGCCCGCCGAGGGCTTCCAACGGCCCCGGCTCGAAGTCAGGCTGCATGGCCTGCCACGCGCGGTGGTGCTTCTGCTCGCGGTAGGCCCGTCGCAGGTGGTCCGCCAGCTTGTGCCGGGCAATGCCGAACAGCCAGCTCTCGATGCTCGCCCGGGTCGGGTCGAAGCGGTCGGCGTGCTCGACCATGGCCATGAACACCTGACTGGTCACATCATCCGCGGCATCACGATTGCCATGCAGCCGACGGCAGACGAACCGCCAGACGTCGACCACATGCGCGCGATACACCGCTTCGACGTCGGGCCAGTGCTCGGCCTGCCACGTCGACTGCGCCTCGTCATGCTGAGAGCCGTCGGTCTCGCCCAAGTGCGTCGGTTCCTCTTACTGCTTCATCTTCGCGTCGGCCAGCTAAAATCCCTCGCGAAAAAAAACTTGAAACGCTCGCGGGGGGTTTGCCTGACCGTCGGCGAAACCTTTCCCGGGAGCCAAAGCTCCTCAAGAAGCTTCCGAGGCGTTTCGCAGACCGCTGGGCAAGCCGGGTGCCCGAGGTTGCCGGGGGGCGTGGGCGAAACGTTCAGCACGGGCTTCCAAGGGGCCGGGGGACAGCAACAGGGTACCGCCTCAGGCGGAGGTTGAAATATGAACGACAAAGATCAACGACCGGGACGACCCCGCAGCGGGTTCACCATCATCGAGCTGCTGGTGGTGCTCGCCATCATCGGCCTGCTCATCGGCTTGCTGATGCCAGCCCTGTCGCAGGCCCGCCGTTCGGCGCAGCGGGTTGGTTGCGCGGCGGCGCTGAAGCAGATCGGCGCAGGCTGGGTGATGTACACCGACGATTTCCCCGATGTGTTGCCGGTGGCGCGGAATCTGCCACGCCCGCACGACGAAGCGCAGCCGGATGATATTACGATCATCAAAGTGCTCGAGTATTACATCGACGAACCGCAGGCGTTCCGCTGCCCCGGTGACGACCGCAATTACTTCGAGTCAATGGGGACGAGCTACGAGTACCATTTCGCGTTACTTTCCTTGGAACCCGGCGCCGAACGGATCGCGGCGCAATGGGCAAAGCAGAACCCGGACCTCGCACCGGTGCTGTCGGATGCGGCCGTATTTCACCCCACCAGCGCCGAGCCGTATTTTCACCAGACCGTGTACTACGATGGCCATGTGAGCGGCTTGATTGATCTGGACGCGTTGCCATTTCCGGTGGAGGTCAACTGATGGTTTGGTCCAGCGATGTGAAATGGATGCCTCAATCGCGAGGTCGACGGATCTTGCTCGCGGTAGCCAGTGGCACCTTGCTTGTGCTCGCCTGCCTGCTGGTGGCGCGTGTGATGCTGACACCGACAATGCCCGCACCGGATTCGGCCGACGCTAACGACGTCGTTGCGTTCATGGCCAGCGATCAGTTCACGCAGCTTTCTTCGCAACAGCGAGAGCGGTACGTGCGCGATCTGAGCAATCGCTATCTGCGCATGACGAAGGAGCAGCGAGCCGAGTTCGACGAACAATGGCTAAGCGTCCGGGGCAGCACGGCCCTGCGCCGGCAGGTCGAGGCGCAAATGGCGGTCACTGTGCTGCGCAGTGTCAGTACGCGATACTTCGACCTGCCGGAGGCGGACCGCGGGCCGTTCCTCGATCGTGTCATCATGATGCTGGAGTTCAGTGATAGCCCGATGCAGCGCGAGTTTCATCGGTGGGTAGACAATCAGCCCATTCAGCAGAGCATCAACCGCGGCCGAGATCACATGGCCGGCGAGATGCAACGATTCCGCCAGGACTTGCTCGCCACCACCAACGCCGAGGAGCGTTCACAGTTCTACGACTTCGCCGGCGACCTGCTCGACCGCGCCCGACAACGCCGATGATCCGCAGAGCTGGTGTTAAAGTCTCAGGCTTCAGGCGAAGCGACTGAAGTCGTTCATCCTCAAACTCAAGCCCCAGGCCTCAGGCCTCAAGCCCCCACTTGCTCAAATGCGCGAAAGCTCCGACACTACGAGGCGGAAATTAACTTCGAACTCACGAAGGAGGCTCGCAAATCATGGCTCGACCTGTCACCCTTTTCACCGGCCAGTGGGCTGACCTGCCCTTCGAAGACATCTGTCAAAAGGCCGCCGCCTTCGGCTACGACGGCTTGGAACTGGCCTGCTGGGGCGATCACTTCGACGTCAAGCAAGCGGTCAAAGATAAGAAATACCTCAAACAGCGATGGGAAATCCTCGCTGATCACGACCTGACCTGCCACTCAATCTCCAACCACCTCGTCGGCCAAGCCGTCTGCGATAACATCGACGACCGCCACAAGGCCATCCTCGACGACGACATCTGGGGCAACGGCGACCCCGAAGGCGTCCGCAAGCGCGCCGCCAAGCGCATGATCGACACCGGCAAGGCCGCCCGCGCTTTCATGGACGCCAAGCCGCAGAAAAAAGACTGGGGCGTCAAGACCGCCGTCGTCAACGGCTTCACCGGTTCGAGCATCTGGCACGCCCTCTACGCCTTCCCCCCCACCAGCCAGGACTATCTGCAACGCGGCTTCGACGACTTCGCCAAGCGATGGAAGCCCATCCTCGACGCGTACGACAAAGCCAACGTCAACTTCGCGCTCGAAGTGCACCCGACTGAGATCGCCTTCGACATCGCCACCGCCGAGCGCGCTCTCAAAGCCATCAAAAACCACAAACGCTTCGGCTTCAACTACGACCCCAGCCACCTCGGCTATCAGCACGTCGACTATGTGAAGTTCATCTACAACTTCGCCTCACGCATCTACCACGTCCATATTAAAGACGCCTGGTGGAACCGCGGCGACGGCACGGTAGGTGTGTTCGGCGGACACAGCGAGTTCGCCGACCGCCGCCGATATTGGGACTTCCGCTCGCCCGGCCGAGGCGACATCGACTTCGAGCAGATCATCGTCGCATTGAACGACATCGGCTACACCGGCCCGCTCAGCGTCGAATGGGAAGACTCCCGCATGGACCGCGAACACGGCGCGGCCGAAGCCTGCGCGTTCGTCCAGGATATGGACTTCAAACAAAGCGATATCGCCTTCGACGCGCAGTTCGACCGGTGAGCTGTACAACCCGGCCCTGCGTGAGAATGTATCCGGCCGGACGGCTGAAATAGCAATTACGACATCGGCAAAATTGCCAGTGAGTATTGCCAGTGAATTTATAGATGCGTGATTTCGTCTACGACGAAGATCGAGTGCGGCAAATGCGGTTCCGAAAGCCCCGCACTGGACGCCTCCCCGCCAACTGGGCGCGTATTGGATGAATTAAGGTGGATCGTCTTCGGTTGTTCTGCTGCCTCGGAGGGAGCCCGCAGGGCAAACGATGAATCCACCTTCACCGCGAGCCCAGCAACCCGGTTCAACGTCAGGGCAAGGTGCATCATACCGGCGAGTTCTACCTGCCCCGCCTCGATGCATCCTCGGATATCGTCGGACAGTACCTCCGCTCTTGCGATCTCCGGTCCTTCGGTCAGCACCTGACCCGGCCGGCAACGCCTACCGACAAGACGACGCGGGCGCAACTCGTCTGCCCGACCATCGTCAAAGCTTCTACTTCTCGCGATCCGGCCCGTACAGTTCCACTCCTGCGACTCGCTTCGCCAAAGGAGCAGCCAAGCGTCGCCTTGTGACTTGCTCACCTCGTCGTTGAACCATGATGCTTCAACAGCGAAAGCTGCCAGCTGTTGTGTCAGGTTCTGACCATAATGTCTCAACCATCGCTGCTACGTCATCGAGAGGCTGAGTTTCAGGCATCGTCATGGCTCATGACCCCTTTCATCTGTGTACTTTCAACCGCAACACACCACGGGCGATGATCAAAGGTCGATACGTCTTGCGACCCGGTGCGTACGCTGAATGCTCGCATCTGCACTGACATCTAATGACGGCACTCAACGTGGTGTGCGCCTGCGGCCTCCACCGGCTAAGGCCAACAGATAAGAACAGTTCCGTTCGTTCTCTCGCATCGTCGTCTCCGGCAGCGGCGAAAAGAAAAACGAATCAGGCAGTGTCTTTGCGAAACGGTCGTCGAGAAAGAGATAATGGCCCGAAGCCGTCCAAGCCTCACGGGGCGAGGTAGAGCGCTCGACCCACCGCCAATCAAGCGTCGTCCATTGTCTTCGCAATAGCTGCACCATCCGACCTGGCGCTTTGCGTCCCTGCCTTCGCCACCAGAGGCTGCCTCTCTCCTCGAAGCCCGCCGCACGGATCAGTCGGTCCCAACGCACGGACAAGTCCGGTTCAAATCGCGTTCGCCCATCCATTGCCTGTTGAACGTAAATCATCGTGGCAGCGACGGCGGCGTCAGTACGCATGTCGGCAAATGCTGTCGGCCTTCCGCGACCAAGCAATCCTCTGGCAGCGATCGTGAGGCTTGTTATACGTTGTGAAGCGTCCAGTGCATCGAACGGTGGACAACCGCCGGAACCAGTCGGCGTAGATCGTGATGGGGTATTGCCCGGCCGTCATCCCGCCATAGCTGAAGGCGTTGACCGCTTCCACGGATTCGATCGTCCAGAACGTGAGCGTGCCTTGCAGGATGAACAGCCCGAGGAACATGCACACGCCGCCCGCGATTGTCAGCAGCAGTAGTCCCACCATGGCGGGGCTCTAGGCGATGTCCAGTAAATAGATTGCGATGCCGAGCACGATCAGGCCTTGGAGAAGTCGACCCACACGTCGCAGCGCGAGTTCCTTGCCCATGATCTGGAGGATGGTGGCGCGGGGTCGCACGAGCACGCGGTCGAAGTCACAGCCACGCACCATCGCGCCCATGCGATCGAAGCCCGTCCCCAGTGCGTCGCCCAAGGCGAAGGCCACGCTCAGCGTGCCGTAGAACAGCGCGATCTCCGGCAGCGTCCAGCTTGAAGCTGGTCGAAGCGTGCGAACAGGGCCCAGATGCCGAGGAATTCGACGCCGGTCGTCAGAAACTGCCCGCTGGCGGACAGCACGAAGCTGACGCGGTACTGAAGCTGCGCACGGATCGACATGGCGAGCAACTGGATGTAGAGCTGGATGCCATTCCGCAACCCCAGCGCCTGGATCTCGCGCCACAACTGGACAAGTCGGTGTGCCGCAATCTCTGCCGCGCCCCGGTCGGGTCCGAAATACCATTTCTTCGGCGTCGCGGCGACCAAGTCCAGGGGGACGTGCCCCTCTTCGCCCTCGAACTGCCCAATCTTGCCAATCACCTTCTGCCATGTATTCTTCGCCGCCCACCAGGTGAGCTTGATCGAAGGCCCGTTTGCGGTGCCGTTACGGGGGTTTCGCCGAACCATGTATAATGTCCAGGATCAGGGGTTGGAGTCTGTAGCTGATTGAACCCGTCATCCAGGAATATCGGCTACCGAGCAAGCCCTTTTCGGCTACCGAATCGGCAATTTTCGGCTACGAAGGGACGCTGACAAGAAATGAAAAACGCCAAGTTGTTTTACATAAACAACTTGGCGTTAAGTAGGAATGGAGCCGGGGGGAGTCGAACCCCGGGTGGCTTGCCGAAAACCCGATTTATTGCGGCTTAAATGAGGTTTCGTTTTGATTAAAAGGCAGATTTTTGGGCAGGTTTAGGGCCGTCGAGGCGGGTCTAATGGAGCCATTTAGGCTCCAACTTCCGTTTGGTGACAATACCGTACCGATACGAAGGACGGCTTGGTGGCCGATGACTGTGGCGAAGGGTGAAACGGTGAACCAGACGTCTTTCACCGTCCATTGTTATCATCATTGACAACCCCGCTCGGTGGGTTATACTGAATGATAACCCCGGAGGGTACGATGCCATGCCCCACCTTGAGGTGCTCTGGATCGAAGGCCCCGACGGCAACGTCGAACACCTCGCCGAGCACGGCGTCAGCCCGGCCGAAGCGGAAGATGTGCTCGCCGACCCGACCGCCACCGCGATAAGCCGCAGCAGCGGCCACCCGATCGTCTTCGGCTACACCCGCCACCGCCGCAAGCTCGCCGTCGTCTACCAGATGCTCGACGACCTCTCCGCCTACCCCATCACCGCCTACGACGTGGAGGATTGACCATGCCCGACATCCGACGCTCGACCAAGAAGCTCAACCCCGAGCAAATCCGCAAGCTCAAGGCTCAAGCGGAGCAAATCGACCGTGAAGACGCCGCGGCCATCAAGACCCAGGGGCGGGCGATCTTTGCCCACCACGAGCGGCTCCGCGACATCCTGCACGCGCTCGTCGCCGAGCGCAAGCGGCAGGGCCTGAGCCTGACCGACTTGGCCGAACGCACCGGCATCGCCAAGTCCAACCTCAGTCGGCTTGAGAACAGCGACAACACGACCCCGAACCTCGACACGCTCGAACGCTACGCCCGCGCCGTCGGCAAGACCCTGCGGGTGGAGTTGACGGACGCGGCATAGCGTCGGCGTGAGCAGAGCAAGAGTGGACTGACCAACTGTGTGTGGCGAGTTCAGCGGAGTTACGGGTCCACCGGCTGAGCGGGAAACGCCTTGGGTGGAGCGGGATCGGGCGATTCCTCGATCGGCTCATCAGCGATGACTTCGAATCTAAGGACGGACAAGTCGCCATCAGCGGCAACAACCTTTCGCCATTCCTCAGCACCGAACTGCTGGGGACGGTGGGTCGGGTCGTACCAAATCGAGAGTCTACCGTCCGGCAGCCGCTGTACCCACCTGCGCTCATTCAGGTAAAAGACCGGTTCGCCGGTGCGGACGATGCGGCGTCCGTCCTCAGACAGTCCGACGTCCAGTTGCAGAGTCAACTCGTACCGGCCATGCAGAAGCGCCTCGGATCGCCATGGAATCATTTCTTGCGCATCAGCCCAGCCCGCCGCGAAGCCGCCGAACGACGAAGTCGCTTCCGGATAGAGCCTGTGAAATTCGTGGATCACCTCGACATGCTCGACGGCATGTTCCGTGGCTGCCTCATGGGCTTCATCGATCTCGTCGGCGCTGCGCAGGGTTTGGATCAGAAACTCGATTGCCGTACGCTCATGTTCGTCATCCGTCTCAGCCAACTGTTGTTCGTAGAGCGCGATCAGGTCCTGCTCCAGGTCAACCGGATCATCGACAGTGATCTGCTCGAAGACGTGTTCGATTCGCCCTTGCGCCGCCTTGACCTTTTCCCACATCTTCACACCAAACCGCATAGGTTCGACCGGTTCGCCTGCCTCACCATGTTCATAAAGCGTGAATTCGGGCTCGCCCGCCTCCACTACGCGGCGCAGGTCTTGGGAAAGGGTGACCGGTACTGACAACTCCAATTCGTATCGGCCGTAAAGAACGGCGCCCGACTCCCACCACACATCATTCAAATCGCTCCGATGATAGACGAACGCCCCCTGCGCCTCCGGATAAAGGGCATGAAAGTCCGCGATCACGTCAACACTGGCCAGCGCGTCCTGTCGTGCCTCGTAGTGAGCTTCGCGGATGACGCCAAGGCCCACCAGTGTCTGAATAAAGTCCATCCAGAGCAGGCGGTCTTCATCCGTTCCAGCAGCGGTAGCTTGGCGGAAGGCATCGGCCGTCGCTTGAACGTCCTCTTCGATGAACGCCAGAATGCGTTCGTGTGTGGCCTGCAATTCCTGCTCAGTCGCTTGGACTGCCTGTTCGGTCGCCCGCCTATTCGCCACGACCTCATAAAACCGCTGGCGTGCCAGCCGGTACGCCTCGATCGCCTCGTCCAGATCAGCTTGTTGACGGTCCGCAGGCGGTTGGCGTGAGGCATCGGCAACATCGTCCTCCATCGGGCCAGCGGGGACTGACGCATTCTCCATACAACCGGAAACGGACAAGACAGCACAGAGCATCGCGAGCCATGGATGCAGTCGCGTGATCGACCTACGGGTGTGACATGAGGCGTGTGGAAGTTCCATGGCTGGTTGGTCTCTCGCAGTATCTCGGGAAGTATTTTTCCCGTCAGATTCTTTGGCATTGATCTACCCGGACCGCGCCGGACAACGCTGATTGTCTACCGCAAGATCAGGTAAAGCAAGGTATTTGAACAGATGTGGAGTGGTGCCATCGCAGAGTCACAGCCTTGGCACGGGCTGCGCGGGACGCGAAACGAGTTCGTCCCGCAGACGGGCGAGGCGGCGGTGCAACACGGACAAAAGCCTTGGTGGGCGGCAAGATGTGCACAAGGCCACCGTCTTGCGATGATGGCCCTGTTCGGAGATGAGACGGGTTAGGTAAGACAAACGCGCTCACCGTGCGCCGGGCAATCTGGACGCCGCCATCGGTTGGCTTTCAGAAATAGCTACCAAGAACCGGTAAAGGGAACCAGGAGTGGCAGCTTGTCATTGCACGATTTGCCAAGCAAAAAAGACGGCCATTCTAGTCGAAACTGCCCCTTGACGTCACGTGTCCAGCATGTCCCATTCTGAGCCAGTCACCCAACGAAGAGCAGACAACTTGCCATTGACCACTCCCCACTCGAAGTCATCTAGAACCAAGCTTTCCCGGCCATACTTCGACTCGATCTCAGCAGCCTTAGACTCCGCTCGATTACGAATGTCTTCAGGCGTGTCCGCCCATTCCTTCGGATGTTGTTCTTTCAGCACATGATGCCGTACCCACCAAACGCGCTCAAACATCTCCTGCGCTGCCGCGTGCAAATCAGACTCGTTTCGCAGGAGGATCATGGGCCATGGTTCACCACCAAGCTCTTCTTCATTCGGAAGCCATTCCACCTTGTCGCCGTTCGGCGACAGGCCGACAGGGTGCCCATTTGGTCCAAGCTCATCCTGGACCGGCCTGACACTGCTGATTGATTCGTCGGACGCGGTGACAATCTGCTGCCTGTACCTGTGCAGATCATTCGGAGTGATGCCGTGCTTCCGATGCGTCACGTACATCTCCGTTAATTTCCCCATCCGTGCGATTTGCTCATCTTCATCCGCACGGCTTATGGCCCGTTGCTCCTTGAATGCATCAAGGTCAATTTCGTTGGCTGTCTGAAGTTGGCGTCGCTTCACCGGCAACATCAACCAAGCCAAGACGAGGGTGATCGCGGCTGCGAGGGCTGCCGATCCCAGGTGAGTCAGCCATGGGGAAGGGTCGTTCATGTTGGCAGTTTACCCGGTTGGTGCTCAATCATTCGACTCCGCCGGTGATCAAGGACGGTACCTGAGCCGCGTGACCGCAAATGATGTGTGCTGTCCGCTGTCGGGCGCCGAACGGGCGGTGAGGTTGCTGGCGGGAAGGCAGGACCATGCCGGACGAACCGTCACTGGCACGGGGACGATCGCTTCAGCACCCAGCCCCTGTATGCGGCGATTGCTTGACGTGGTCGGTGCCCATACCTTGTACGGGTTCATCGGGACGCATCATAGCCAAACAACATGTTGGAGCCTCTTCCATGCCGGGTAAGGACATCGATTTTGACAAGTGGGGAATCGGCGAAACGATCGAGCGCAACTATCTCCGGGTCCCCGTCAATCAGCGGTCCTACGCCTGGCACCGAGAGAACGTGGATGATCTTTACGCCGATCTCCGCAACGCCATGAACCATGGCGACCCTGAATACTTTCTTGGCACGATGGTTTTTATTCGTTGCGACGACGGCACCTTGGAAGTTGCCGATGGACAACAACGCCTTGCCACCACGATCATCCTGTACGCCGCCTTGCGAGACTACCTCGCCGACGATCCATCACAGCGCCGACTTTACGAATCCATTTCCCAGCAATTTCTTTCCGCCTACGACATGCATTCGGATAGTGATCGGGCAAAGCTCAAGTTGAACACCAGCGACGATGACTACTTTTACCGCCGCGTCATATTGCCGCCAGATCACACCGATCGCATGGAAAAATGCGAATCACGTAAACCTTCCCATCTCCGGATCGAAGAAGCGGCGAAGTTTGCCGCAAGATGGGTTAGTCAGAAAATCACTGATGAGACGAAACCGGACCGCCAAATTGAGAATATTCGTTCGTGGATCACTTACCTAACCAAGTCCGCCCAAGTGATCGTGGTAATCGTTCCAGATGCAGCAAAGGCGTTTTCCATTTTCGAAACGTTGAACGATCGTGGTCTGAAACTGTCTCAGTTGGATTTGCTTAAGAACTACCTCTACGCCACCGCTGCTCAAAAAGACCGTCTCGACGACATTCGTTCTCGGTGGGACGAAATGGTTGGTACACTTGAAGCGAACGGCTTGGAAGAACGTTCGCTCGACTATGTCCGTCAACTATGGATATCGTTCCACGGACATGTCAAGGCTGATGACATTTTCTCACGCATCCGAAATTGGGCGAAGACACCCGGCAAGGTTGTTGAGTTCGGCGACATGGTAAGTCAAAACTCTGCTCCGTATGCCGCCATCATCAATCCGTCTCATCCATTGTGGTCGAAGAATCAGCACACCCATGCGACACGCGACTGCATTCGTATTCTTGGGGAAAGTTTGCGGGTCGATCGCATTCGCCCGCTTTTGCTATCCACGTTGATGACATTTGACCGTAAAGCCACCGAACAGACTTTCCGCTTGTGCGTTGCGTGGACGGTGCGATTCCTAATTGTCGGCGGGATTGGAAGTGGCACCATTGAGCAGTTCTATGCGAATGCCGCCCAAGAGATTCGCAGTAAGAAGATAACAACACCGAAACAGCTAGCTGACCAGATGAAGCGGCATGTGCCAGCAGATCGAGAATTTGAAGATCAGTTTGCCCGCGTAACCGTCTCTCGAAACTACACCGCACGTTATTACCTGTGGGCGCTGGAACTTGCCACCCGGGGCGACAAAGACCCAATGCTCGTCAACGCGGACGATCCCGATCGATTCGACCTCGAACACGTTATGCCCCAAAAGCCGTCCGGACAATGGTCGATCTCAGAAGAAGATCACTCCCAGTTGGTCAAGCGAATCGGCAATCTCACAATCCTCGAAAAAAAGATAAACTCAGATTTGAAAAGTGACGACTTCGACGTAAAACAGCCTGCCTACGCGAAATCATCGATCCATCTCACCCGAGGCCTGTCCGATATGACCGGTTGGAGCAAGCACGAAATTACTGCGAGGCAGACCAAACTCGCGGCATTGGCGCCGAAGATATGGACGCTGAATGTACGCGCATGAAGCAAGCCCGACCTGGATGCGGGGGTCGCGTCGCCCTCGTGGCGTGGCGGATCAGTCTTCATCTGGTTTGATCTCACCAATCGTATTGCCATTGCCAAACTTAATCTCAGCAGGTTTGAGAACAGCGCGAACACTAGCCTCTAGTGAAATTTGTGTCGGAACGAGAGGCCATGCGACGGTAGCCCCTTGACGCTGTCCGCTACGGATCACTTAGGTGATCCAAGCGGCGATCCGTTCGTCCATTTCGCGATCGAGTTCCCGCATCAGCGCCTCGTCCTCAGGGCTCAGGAACTGGCATCCCGAACCTGGGTCGCGCGCCGCTTCGTCACGATCATTTCCCGATCGTTGTCCGTCATCATTCCTGTCCGGGTTGTTTGATAAGTCGCTCATATATCAAACATCGACGCGTATTCCACAAGATGGCAGCAGTTCACGAATTTTCTGACGCCACTTCAATCGCCTTTTTCACTTTTCGCTTTCTCGGCCCAGTTAATTCCCGGCTTGACGGACATGACGTGTGGTGACGGGGTAGCTTGACGGTTATGACGATCGGTGAAGGTTCGACTGATCTGGTCGAAGCGGGTCGATCTTGGGTGCGATGTTCCTTATGGGGGCGTGCGGGCGCCTCCGTTCGATTAGTCAATACTGGAGACATCACATGCAAAATGGCCTCAAGCACCAGGATTCGGATGGCCATCTCGATCGTAATCAACGCCGAACCACCATCTGGTATGAATGGGAACACGATTGGGATGGGCGCGAGGAAGAGGTGCCCGAGCAATTCATCCAAGAAGTCATCGAGCAGATAACCGGCGACATGGTGGATATGCGAGACGTGCCCGCCCATTCATAGAGTCGTGAACTGCTGTGACAATTTTAGAAGGGGGTCAGTCTATAGAGAGAATCTATGGCATATCTCGAAGTCAATCCGACAGCACAGAAATCAAAGTCCAAATGCCAGTCGCAGAAGTACGACGTGTTCGCAGAAGCGGCGTGGCATGTCCTGTCTCCGTACATTGATCTGCGAGACTGTAATCGCCTCGTTCCGCGCAAGAACGAGGACGGTACAATCCGCTACGACACAGACGGCCGGGCAGAGACTGCGTGCGTCCCGCTGAACACCATTAGGCATTGGAGGTATGCAGCAGATGGTCGAGCCTGTACGTACGGCGAGGACGGCCGCATTGTGCCCGTCGCGGAGGTGGGACATGATCCAGATGCATTGGTCGGACGTTGCCGCTTCACGTTTGTGGGGCGTTCACATTTCCACGAGCATCTGCATCAAGTCAACGACCCATTTGGTGTTCCAAAGGTTTTATATTATCGGTCAGCGTTCAATGCCCAGTTTCGACTTGGACGAGGTAAATCTACAAAGAACCTGGCTCTCGCTCCAGTGCCATATGCAAAACTGCTCGACGTGCAGACAGGAGTCGTGCGTTCGTCACGATTACGATCTCTTCTGATCACCATCGATTTTGACTTCAAGCCGATTCGATATCCAAACGCCGTCAACGACGCCGCAGCGACGTGCCAGTGGTTCGTGGGCCGCTTCTTTCCAGGCGCTTACCATGAGCCATCCACGGGAGGGAATGGCCGTCATCTGTACCTGAAGGTTGCATATGAACCGCGCCCGAATCCGTGGATGGCCCTGGCAGACATGGTGGACGGCATCGGTCGCTGGCTGCAGTGGGCTGATGTGCAACGGCAGGACCAAGGATTTGTCACCAATGTTGATCCATTGGTCTGCGGTGCACCTTCGCTCATTCATTACGCTCCGGATGGCTCGATCGAGAAGATCGTTCGACCACAGTGTGTAAAGATGCCATCGTTTGGATGGGGACGTCCCATGGATGAACGCCTGAATGCTGTAAAGGCCTTCCATGAGGCACCTGTCTTCCTGCTGACCGCCTTTGATTGCCATTCCCTCTCTACTACTACACCCTGCTCTCTCTCTCCCCCTAATAGGTGTGCTAACCCCCCTGTCGGGGCTGCATATGAAGAAGAAGGAGGCGCCGAGGACAGGGCTGCGAGCAATGCACAACTGATTGAGAAGTACCGTGAGCACGGCCTCTGTGAGTGGCACGAGGTCAATCGACGTCCTCGAAAACGTGCGAGAACACCAGTGGAGGAACTGGAAGGGCTTCGTGAGATGCAAGACGCGAAGGAACGTACCAGACGGTTCTACGCACTGATGTGTCGGCAGCATGACCGGGTTCTTGCCCCTAACGAGGTGAACGACCTATACGTTGAGCACGCACTGAACCGCACCGCTGACCATGAGCGTCGTCTTGACCTATTTCGTGGACAGGAAGAGTGGTTTCAGGAGCACTTCCGTCCTGCGCTGAACGCTATGCCTTCCATGGAAGGCTTCAGTAAGGTCGAGGAGGCGTATTCGAATGCCATCGAATCACTACTGCCCGCCAACCTTGGTTATACGAAATCAAAGGGCAGAGGCAAAAAGACATTCAAACGAATTGCTGCGAGGGAAGTGGCCGCGATTTTTTATGCCATCGAGGTACTCAGCCGTAGGAGAGGCGGTGGATTTCTCGGTTACCGAGAGGCCGTAACGCTGTACAAGGAGATGATCGGGAAGAGTGCCGATCAGAATCGAATTGGCGTGATTCTACGTACCCTTCAGGAGATCAGGCTCATCGACATCGTCGCCCCAGGTGACTGGCAGACGGCGAAGGCGACAGTGTATCGGCCTTGCAGGAGCTTAAATACATCTCAATAATGCATCGCGCAGTCCATAAACGCGGTCATTTTGCAACAGGATGTGCCATCCCTCTCCGCCCTTGGCTGATGTATCGCGTGCTGTACATGATGTCATTGTGCATCGTGGTCGCTAAAGCGGGGCACACACAAAAGCGAAAATTCTGTGAGATTAAACTCTTCGTCTTGCGCGCGTTCATCGATTCAATCGTATTCGATGGGTCTACTTTTAGTATTCTGCGCTAAGATTTTGGACGACGTGCATTGGCGTCGTTCCCTCTTGTGCCGGTGGATTCGTTTTGGCCACGACTCAGAAATTGACGCTTTTGACGGTTGGGAAGTCTGGCTGCGCTGATCACGAAACCCCATAAGGTCGCACAACACGCCCTGAAATACCTGCTTCTTCAACCGAACGTGTCGGTCCAAGGTCCAAATCCGAAATGATCGTCGATCATCTACAGGCCTGCACCAGTTATATGGAGGCATTCGCTGGTTGCTTGCCCTTCAAGTGGCCAGCCGACCACGGACAAGCTCATAAACGTATCTATTCGGCACGTATTGCTGCCAGTAGGGGCGTGGGTCCAACTTGAGATGCTCGGCAATGGCGGCGGCAATTGCCGGGCTCCGGCTGGCGCCCTGCTCGCAATGGATGACATACACATCGACCTGGCCCTGGTGCTCTCGAACGAAACGAGCCAACTGCTCGGCATCGGCTCCACCCGTAGGGATGATGTTGGGCGGTATGCGGAAACCTGGGAATGGCTCCGCATCATGAAATCGCAGGCGGAGCACGGCACCACAACCGCTTGCCCGTGGGATACGTGCGGCGGGCCGTTCAGGGTCCGTCACCGAGATCACAGCGTACGTGCCGCGAACAACAATGCCACGTTCGATGGTCTGTCGGTCCGTCACGATGATTGTCATGTGTATCCTATGTACTAATACATTGGGCTCGTACGTAGGCGTGACTGGCCTTGCCTCGGCGCCGGGATACCCACGCGTCCAGGAGTCCCACCAAATAATGATGGGGGGGGTAGGGCGGGCTATCAGGCACAAGGTCCAACGGAACCCACCGATCCTAATTCGAATCGTGCTGTCTAACCGACCCTGATTCCGGTTGGGGCCGATCGTCACAGCGTCAGATAATCGGAGGAAGATTCGCTCGGCCGGGCGTGCAAATAGCGACCCGTCGTCGCGACGCTCGCATGCCCCAGTGTCCTTTGGACCAGATGGATGGGTGCCGATCGATCGAGCGAGTGGCTGGCATGGGCATGGCGGAGCCAGTGCGGCGAAACAGGTTTGTTGATACACGCACGATTGGCTGCACGGCGGACGATACGAAGAATCTGCGATCGGGACAGTTGCCCACTATTGCGACTGGTAAACACCGGAGCGTTCAAGTCTGCATCGTTGTCGAGACCTTGCAGTGCTTGCCACACCTGACCAGGCAATCGAATTGACCTCACCTTCCCCCCCTTACCGAGCACGCTGATCTGGCCCCCTCCGTCACGTTGATGACAATCTCGCCACGTCAGCGAGGCTGATTCCGAAACTCGCACGCCAGCGGCATAAAGGAGCAGAAGCAAGGCTCGATTCCGAGGATGGGCTTCAAGTGCGATCATTCGTTGCACTTGGGCCTCATCAATGATCCGTTCACTCAAGCGGTTGCGTACTGGCGGGAGATTGAGTGGCCGTGCCACGTCAAAAGGCAAGTACCCTAGCCGGTGACTAAAGGCGATCAACGACTTTGTAATGGCAAGAATTCGATGACGTGTCGTATCGGCCAACCCTTTCTGAACGAGGTGGTCAGCGAAAGCTTGAAGATCACCAAGGGTAATCCTGTGCAACGACTTGCCGATATAACGAAGCATCCGCTCAGCTTCGGCGCGATACACGGCTTGCGTCCCCTCGGCCCGTCCGTGGAGCCAGAGGCTGAGCAGTTGTTCGTCAGTATCCGCCTGAGGTGGGACAACCGCATGCTCGTCCTGACCATGGGGCACCTGGTCGCTCGCCTCGTTCGGCGAGTGCAACAAAACGCTTCTTTTGTTGCATTCTTTCGGACGCGCATCAGTCATAGTGGTGACACCTTTCGGGCAGGAACCGGGCGAACATCGGAACCCAATCAGACACATTCGTGGCGCCCGGCGAGCACAAACCGCCACCTTGCAGACACAGATCAGTCATCATTCTGGCGCCGAAGATGGCGAAAAACGGTCCTGAGGATGACTGGCTCGTCCACCGATGCAGTACCGCCGGGAAAGCAAGTGTGTACTGCCTCCTCAGCCTGGGCAGAGGTCACAGCAATCAGCCCGAGTCCCTGAAGCTGCTGCACCAAGCCATCAAAGGTCTTGTTGGTCTGGGCTTTCCGGCTTGGGTTCTTTGCCGGAGCAATGTCCTGACTACGCTGCTCGTAAAACACCACGTACTCGCCGTTCACGCCCATCTGCTCGTGTCGCACCACGAGGTTGGTCTGCTGCATGTCCCGCGTGTACAGCGGACGGCGGCCAGTGACCGTGTAGACCGGCGGCAAGAACACGCCCTTGCCGACCAACTCATAAAATCGAGCACGGGACAACTGAACCATCCGTGCCATTTCACTGACGGAGACAACGGATTTCAGTCGGCTCGACAAGGCGGTTTGGATACTACTCATGTTGGTCGCTCCAAGTGATGCAGATCGATAGCCCGAACCGATGTTGTTCACGATGCGGCGATGTCACTACGATCATCAGGTTGTTGGAGGTGCTCCCGTCCCCGTACGGTCAACGTGCGGCCTGCCTCTCCCTTCGCGATCAAATCAAGCCTCAGCAGGTCCGACTCGATGACCTGTTCGATGGTCTGGCGTGGCAGGCCGAGCCGTGTCGCCAGCACATTGAGGCGGACGGCGGCACCTGAATCAGCGAGCATGCGCAGGTATCTTTGCTCGATCGGATCGAGGCCGAGTCGGTCCACACCTTCGATCGCCAACGCGTCGCAAAGGTGTTGCATCGTAATGTTGCTGGCATCTTCGGCACGGGCGCTACGTCGTGCCGCATCGAGCAACCGCAACGCCAACCGAGGAGTCCCACGACCACGTTGGGCGATCGCCATGGCGGTCTCATCGGTCAACGTCCATCCCATGCGACGGGCGCGATTGGCGACGACCTGCATGAGTTCATCGACGCCGTAATGTTCAAGGCGGAGTACAAGCTTGAACCGGTCCCGCAACGGCTTCGCGAGATTCCACTCGTCCGTCGTGGCGCTAACGAACGTAAACGGCGGCAATGTGATGGACTGCCGTTTGCTTGTACGACCTGACGGGAGAAACAGCCGCCGTTCTTCAAGGCACCGGTACAGTGCGGTTTGAGCCGGGGGGATAAGCTCGTGGATTTCATCGACAAACACAACGTCCCCTTCGTCAGCCAAGAGCATCAGACCATGCAGATCGTTCGGAGCGTGAATGTTCTGCGCCAACTCCTCGTGCAAGGCGCCACCCAGTTCCTTCGCCACAATGGCCGACAACAGGCTCTTGCCCACCCCGGGCGGACCGACCAGGAGAACGTGAGGAAACGCCTGCACCGTCTCCCCCTGACGGGCAGCAGCGCGATCGTTGTAATGCGCATCAAGCGCAACACGAAGCTGGCGCACTGCCCGTTCCTGCCCGATGACATGGTTCAAGGTAGGCGGCGCTGCATCGTTGAGATCAAGATTCGAATGATTGCTGTCGGTCAACTCTCAGTCTCCAGGAGAAGAATGGTGGAGCGTCCATGCTCTTCCGTTACACAGATCAGTTGGGTGTCTCGACGCGATCGATAGACGCTGATAATCCGCCGGGCATAGCGGGGATCACCTCGGCGGGCCAGAGTTTCTTGATTGACGCGGGCCGACTCATCCGGGATGTCGCCCCAGTCCCGCCGTGCATGCCTCATGAAGAAATTCATCGGGCTTTCACCGGTCCGTTGAAGTTCCTGCAGAGTGCCCGTCGAGACCAGGAGCACGCCCAACTCAAACTGATCATGAATTGGGAGGTAGGCGAGTACATCCTTCCGCATCTGCGCCTCCATTGGGCATTGGAATGAATTATTGGAACCAGTACCGTCATTCGATGCCGAGCCACTCACACAGTGCCTGGGGCCGGGGACGCCTCCAGAGGAGACGTTCTTCTCCCTTGTGCAGACGAGTCACTTCCCGCACGCACGGCGGCCAGACCATGGCACCAGCAGGATGATTGCTCTCTCGGAGGATGGCCACGCAGACGAGGCTCTGGCGGACGTATCCGTAGACCATGGGGCTCAGAGTACCGATGCGCGGTTGCCGAATGCGCACGATCCAGTTTTCCTTTCTCGCCCGTTCCAACTGTTCAGCCAAAGCAGAGGGCGTCCCTGTGGGGCAGTAGATCGGTCCACCACAGACTGCATAAATGCCCAAGCATGGAGACCGACTCACGGTAGTTTGGGACATGACGAAGTCTCCAAGCGCGTAACTGCGAGTGATAGGTACACGCTAAAGACGGTAAAATGGGAACAATCTTCCGGTGGACACAGCATGGTCTAACCGATCCTATTTATTGCGTCGCGGAAGGCAGCAAAAATGCTTGCTCAACACATGCTGCCCCCCTAATCTTGGTGTCATGGCTCAACGTACGATTACACAACCAAGCCACGTTTCGGTGCAGACCCTCACCCGGCGCGAGCAGGCTGAGCGGCAGCGGCTCGAAGACGTTATCGCCACAGCCGCTACCTGGGCCAAGCTTGAGGCCGAGTCGCTGCTGACGATCCGTGAACGCAAACTTTATCGATCGACTCATAAATCGTTCGGGGCCTACGCGTATGACGTATGGTCAATGAGCCGAGCCCATGCCAACCGACTCTGCGCCTGGGCAGAGGTGATCAACAACGTGTCTCCAATCGGAGACACCTACCCGCAGCGGGAGTGGCATGCGCGACCGCTCTACGGGCTCACGCCGGGCCAGCAACGCCAGGCGTGGCGAGCCTACACCAGCCGCAGCAAGGCCGGTATCGGTGCGTTAGTGGCAGCGTGCAATCAAGTGCGGTGCCGGATGCACCGCAAGCAGGATCATCAAGCGCGGGCAACGCGCCTGGACAATGCTCGGGTGATTTGTGCGGATGTACTCGATGGGCTTGAGCAGGTTGAGGACGGAAGTGTGGGATTGGTG